>DVIO01000128.1 GCA_018711205.1 Candidatus Avamphibacillus intestinigallinarum
GTAATGATGTCTGGAGCAGTTGAATCCATCGTTGCGATTCTTTTTGCTACTTCTGCTTGTAGCTCTTCAGGTAAGGAAGAAAGTATTTGTCCTGACTGTTCCGGATCTAAATACGATAAAACAAGTGCAATTGTTTGTGGATGTTCATTTTTAATAAAGTTAAGAACTTGCTGTGGTTCAGCTTTTCTTGCAAAATCAAAGGGTCTTACCTGTAAAGAAGAAGTAAGTCGATTAATGATGTTACTTGCTTCCTGTTTACCAAACGCTTTTTCTAAAACCGTTTTGGCATAACCAACGCCACCCTGTGAAATATAATCTTGAGCTAATGCGATTTGGTGAAATTGTTCCAACACATCTTCTTTTAAATCCGTATCCACTTTTTTTACTGAAGAAATTTCTAAGCTCAGTTTTTCAATTTCTTCATCGGTTAAATGTTTATAAACTTGGGCTGAAACATCCGGACCAAGGGATATTAAGAGAATTGCTGCTTTTTGCTTCCCAGTTAATCCTCTTTTTTGTCTTGCCATTTTAATCCCTCCTAATCTTCCGAAATCCAACTTCTTAATAATTTAGTAAATTCCTCTGGTTTATCTTTCGCCATTTTTTCTAATTGTTTTCTCTTAATCGTCTCTTCCGACTCTTTCTCTTCCATTTCTGGAATCTCTGTATCCAATAATGGAGAATCGATTTCTACCTCTTCATATTCATCGAATACTTCTTCATGTTTGTTTCTTCTCCAAATAATAAGAGCAACTATAATGGCGATTAATAATAACCCTCCAACGATATACAACCAAGTTGGAATAATCGGACCAGTTTCTTCTGGATTGTCAGTACTATGACTAAACTCTTGAAAAACAATCGATATTTTATCTTCTGGATCTACTTCTCCATAATCTTTATTAATCGATGTCGTAATCATTGAATTTAAAATAGAAGTAATGCCATCTTCAACCTCAGTTTGTTCTTGTTGATTTAGTAATTCTGCATCTTCACCAGAACCTCTAACATTTCGATCAACTGCAACTTGAATACCTAAATCTCTAACTTTATAAGGACTTTCTGCAATCTCTTTACGAATCCGATTAAATTCATTATTGATTGTTTCTTTAACAAGCTCGTAGTCTCCATCTTCATCAGTATCAGCTGCTTGATAACCTGGAACATCCTCATCACCAGTACCAGCAACTCCCCCTTCTCCAGGTTTACCGGAGTAGGTTTCATGAATGGTTTCAATACTTACAGGTAGACCTTCCATGTTTTCTAAATCGACGGGTTCAACAAGTTCTTCAATTCGATCTTCATCCGTAAAATCAACATCTGCTGTAACAGAGACAATTGCTTTTTCAGGTCCAACCATTGCACCAATCATTTGTTGTAACCTTTTTTGTAAGTCTTTTTCGATGTCTTTTTTTACAGTTTGTTGATAATTATAATCTTTCACATTTCCAGTATCTTCTTCAGATTCTTTATCGTAGTATTCAAAATATTGATTTGTAATGACAATTTTATCCTCAGGTAAATTAGGAACTGCTTTTGAGACTAGGTGATAAAGTGAATTAATTTGATTCCCTTCAAATTTATACCCAGGCTTTGTGTTGATCACAATTGAAGCACTGCCTTCTTCAGCGTCTTCACTAACAAACATCGGATCTTTCGGTAAATTAATCATAACTTTTGCATCATCAATACCATCGATACTCTTAATAAGATTAGATAATTCCGTTTGAGTTGCATCTAGTTTCATCATGTCAAATTCATTGTCCGTTATACCCCACGAAGAATTCTCACTAAAGAAAGAATAATCTATATTTCCACTATCAGGAATCCCTTCTCCAGCTAAGTCTACCAACAAGGAATCTGCTTCATCTTCTGGAACAGTAATGGTAGATCCAGAGTCTTCTAATTTATATGTAACCCCTCTACTATCGAGTTCAGTTTTAATTTGACTTGTTTCTTGAACGGATAAATTACTGTACAGTGGAACATACTTTGTGTTTGACGTATACCAGGAAACAATTGCAATCAAAAAGACAAGACCAATCAGGGATGAAACACCAATAATTTTTTGCGTTTTTGATCGATTTGTCCAAAATGTTTGTAACGCATCTTTGGTTTTGATTAGTTTTTCTTTCATGGTTTCCTCCGTAAAACAAACCAGTATATTTACAATTAATCTCGGTACTTATCCTAAGATCAATTGATTCATATAAACTGGTTTTATATTTGCATTCTCATGACTTCGTTATAAGCATCAATTGCTTTTTTCTGTATTTGCACACCTGTTTCCAAAGTTATGCTAGCTTTTTGTGCAGCAATCATGACGTTATGTAAATCATCGGTATTTCCATTTACTAATTCATTCGTTAGTTGATCTGAAACTTTTTGTTTTTCATCAATTTGATTAATCGCTGATTTCAAAATATCTTGAAATCCTTTTGTTTCAGATTGAGTATTTAGATTCTGAGTAAGGTCTTTAGTCTGTATAGTTGGCATGTTTGAAATAGACTGAATCATATTAACACCTGCTTTCTAATTTTTACTATTTACCAATCTCTAAAGCTTTCATAAGCATATTTTTACTAGAGTTTAACGTGGTAATATTTGCTTCATATGATCTTGTTGCACTCATTAAATCTGTCATTTCTTTAAGTGGATCCACATTTGGCATTTGTACGTAGCCTGCTTCATTTGCATCAGGATGGTTCGGGTTATATACCTCTTTAAATGGGGTTTGATCCTCAGTAATACTTGACACTTTAACGCCGGTCGCCTGATTTGATCGACCAGTTGCCTGATTTAAAAAGGAAGAAAAACTTTTTTGTTGTGGTTGCAAAGATGTCATTTTTCGACGATACGGTTCGAAATTACCATTTTCATCAACTTTAGCTCTAGTTGAATCAGCATTAGCCATATTAGAAGAGATTGTGTCCATTCTTAATCGTTCAGCAGTTAAAGCACTAGCACTTGAATTAATGCTATTGAATATTGACATTATGCATTGCCTCCTCTAAGAACGGTTTGTATGCTTTTGAATTTACCATTCATTCGATCAACCAATCCTTGATAGTAAATTTGGTTTTTAGCAAGCTCTGTCATTTCTTTATCAACATCAACGTTATTCCCATTATTGTTATAAACAGTAGAATGATTGGAAATTACTTTGTAACCTGATTCCCCACTATTTGTAAAAGGAAGATGTTTTTCATGCGTTCTTGTCGCCTTTTGTGATTCATCTGCTAAAACATCTTTAAATTGAACTTTTTGAGATTTGAAATTAGGTGTGTCGATATTGGCAATGTTGTTAGAGATGACATTGTTGTTTTTTGTTGCATAGTTCAAACCTGATTCTAATTTTGATATCGTACTTCCAAATAAATTCATTAGATCCTCCTTACTAGGACTTTAAAAGCAGTCTCTATCAGTTATACAAGTATATAAATCATAATAAACGATAATTGATGACTAAGCATATGAATCTTTATATTGATTTCTTAAAATTTTAAATATAAAAGCATTACAAATTAATGTTTATCTAATTCAATAATACTATATCATTTAACCTAGA
>DVIO01000013.1 GCA_018711205.1 Candidatus Avamphibacillus intestinigallinarum
AAAAGATGTAACAGTTTATTTTTATAAATCAGATTGTCCACATTGTAAGGTTGTAACACCTAAGCTCGTGCCAATAGTTGAAGATATGGATATTGACATGAAAAAAGTGAATTTATTAGAGTTTAATCAACAAGAATATTGGGACCGTTACTTTATTGAAAGCACACCTACATTAGTTCATTATAAAGATGGTGAAGAGGAAGCTCGTATTGTTGGAGAAAATAGTGAGAAAGACTATAAAGAATTCCTAAACAAATATGTCGTAGGAGATAAAGAAGAGAAGTAGGGTGACCTTACTTCTCTTCTTCTATAATATGATAATATTTTGTGAAAGTATGATTGATGATTGGCTGATAGGACTCAGTGCTACTTATAAGATTCTCCGTAAGTTTTTTTGAAGATAAACCATTTTGATAAGCAGATGCATCCTTCCATATTGTCATAATGACATAGCCTCTTTCATGTATTCGTTGTAATATTCTGCTAGCTAAAAATCCGTTCATTTGTTGGATAGGTTCTATATCTCTTTTAGCATGTTTCTCAAAAATCCTATAATGATCTTCAAGTATTGAGAAATGTTGAATGACAATAAAGCCTTTGGCTGGGATTGGGCCTACATGACCTTTCACTTCATAGGTTTGTCCTCCATTAAAGACTTCTGGATACGCACCCTCATAATATAATAAAAGTTCGTGTCCTGTAGAAAATAAATGAAAAGGTATATCTTGATGAGCATCCATAATATTTTGTATCACAGCATCTGTACCAAACGTACTAAAAGCTTGCATAGCATATACCTCCTTTCTAAAGTACTGTAGTATGAATTGTATAACGCATGCTTTTTCTTTATAATAATGCTTGATTCGGTAGAGTGGACTGAGTCATATTTGAGGTGGCGACATGAGAAATATTAAAGAGTTTTATGATAAACATCATACCCGGATCAACCGATATGTAAAATGGTTATGTATTGGTTTTGGAATTTTTGCGTTATTATGTGTGATTGGTTACGGTATTATTTTGTATGGTGGCGGACTCGTTGTGAAAGATGAAGACTTCATACTCGATCAAAAAACAACGATTGAAGATAAAGATGGTGCTGTACTTAAAACATTATATGAAGAAAATCGAAAAGTTATTGACACAAAGTCATTGCCCAAACATGTGAAAAACGCTTTTATCGCGATTGAAGATAGACGTTTCTATCATCACGGCGGAGTTGATTTTAAATCAATTATGAGAGCCATTACGCGTGATATTATGGCTGGAGGTAAGGTTGAGGGAGCTAGTACAATTACACAGCAAGTTTCTAAAAACTTATTTTTAAGCCATGATAAGACGTTTATGCGTAAAACAAAAGAAGCGATGGCCTCGATTTATCTTGAACGGCATTTTACGAAGGATGAGATTTTAGATTTATATTTAAATGCAGTGTATTTTGGAGAAGGTGCTTATGGAATCGAGACGGCTGCAGATACATATTTTTCAAAAACTGCTGAGGAACTTTCTATCGAAGAAGCAGCTATGCTAGCAGGTCTTGTCAAAAGTCCAACTGCATACAATCCGATTGAACATCCCGAAAAAGCAAAAACACGTAGAAATGTTGTGTTGAAAAGTATGCAATCGACTGGATTCTTATCTGCTAAAGAGCGGGTGAAGGCAGCACGTACCTCACTTGATGTCACAGAAGGTAAAGAGACACATGAAAAATGGGCAGATGGTTATGTAGATTATGTTTTAAAGGAAGCGAAGAGAGACTATAATCTCTCCATGGATGAGCTAAAACGCGGTGGCTATCGCATCGTTGTCAATGTCAATAAAGAAGCTCAAAAGATTGCTTATGATGCGTATCAAGACGATACTTACTTCCCAGGGAATACAGACGGGGTTGAAGGGTCGTTTGTGCTCACGAATAAGAATCGTCTGATCGCGTTAGTTGGAGGACGCGATTATACACTGGGGAATTTGAACAGAACGACTGTAAGACGTCAACCAGGGTCAACAATGAAGCCTCTTGCAGTATATGGCCCTGCATTAATGCAGAAAAAATATACCCCTTATTCGTTGCTTGAAGATAAAAAAAGAAATTATAATGGGTATCAAGCGAAAAATTACGATAATCAATATGACACATCGGTTTCATTATATGAGGCATTGATTCAATCTAAAAATGCGCCTGCTGTTTGGTTATTAAATGAGATTGGCTTAACGACATCCAAAGATTATTTAGAAAAAATGAATATCGATGTGGGTGAAGATGGGTTAGCTCTGGCACTTGGTGGTCTGACAGATGGGGTGACGCCTATTCAGATGGTTGATGGTTTCAATACTTTTCGTAACGGTGGTGAATTCACATCATCAAGAGCAATTGACGCTATCTATGACGAGGAAGGTACCTCTGTTAAAAATAAAAATGCGCTATCTAAGAAACGCGTCTTTTCTAAACAAGTTGCTTGGGATATGACAGAAATGCTGCGTTATACAGTAACCGATGGGACGGCCCAAAAGGGGACATATAAAAAAGCGCTTGCTGGAAAAACAGGTACAACCCAACATCCACTTGTTTCTGGTAAAACAAAAGATGCATGGTTTGTAGGCTATACGCCAAATTTAACCCTTTCTGTTTGGATGGGCTATGACAATAGTGATAAACAACATTATTTAGAAGGTGGAAGTGAATTTCCAACACAGTTGGCAAAAGATATATTGACCCAATTAGATCGTAAAAAACCACTTAAGGATAGCTTTAAACAACCAAAGGGTGTAAAAGATTTACCTAAACCGATTCAATTGCCAACAATTGATACAGTGAAAGCAGACTATCAGTTAGGTGGACTAAAGCTTGTAAAAGGCAAGCTACAATGGACGGTTTCTAAAAAGGATAATCGTGTTCATTATCGAATATATAAAGTACAAGATGGTGATGATAAAAAGATTGGGGAAACAACTGGAGAAACAGAATTTATGATTGACGATGTAAGTTTGTTTAAAACAAATGAATATTATGTAGTACCTTATGACCCTTTAACGAAAACAGAAGGTAAAAATTCTAAGAAAATAAAAATGTCATTTTAGACAAATTCGTGACAAATCAGACATGTCTGTGTACAGATAATAATAATAACGTTATAGTAAATATTATAAACTAAGAATCGAACGCTTTAATGTTCCAATTGAATACATGATAAAGGATGAATCGATTTGACAAAACAAATAAATGATACGATTATCAGAGCGTATCGTGGAGAAAAAACAGACTACACACCAGCGTGGTTTATGAGGCAAGCTGGACGTTCACAACCTGAGTACAGAGAATTAAAAAAGAAGTACTCACTATTTGAAATTACACATCAACCTGAAACATGTGCGTATGTGACAAGATTACCTGTAGAACAATACAATGTAGACGCTGCAATTTTGTATAAAGATATTATGTCACCTCTACCTGCACTGGGTGTTGATGTTGAAATCAAGTCTGGAATTGGCCCTGTTATTGATAACCCAATTCAATCACTTGAAGATGTGGAACAATTAGGGGAAATTGACCCGAAAAAAGATGTTCCATATGTACTTGAGACAATTGAACTGCTTACAAAAGAGCAATTAAATGTCCCTTTAATTGGTTTTAGTGGAGCTCCGTTTACACTTGCAAGCTATATGATTGAAGGGGGCCCTTCAAAAACGTATAGTAAAACGAAAGCATTTATGTATCGTCAATCTGACGCTTGGTTCCTTTTAATGGATAAGCTTGCTGACATGACGATTACGTACGTAGCGGCTCAAATTGAAGCAGGCGCAAGTGCCATCCAAATCTTTGATTCTTGGGTAGGCTCTTTAAATGTTGCAGACTACCGTACATATATAAAACCAGTCATGCAGAAAATTTTTGAGAGCTTACGTACATATGACGTACCATTAATTATTTTTGGGATCGGTGCAAATCATTTATTGTTAGAGTTTAATGATTTACCAGTCGATGTCATTGGTTTAGATTGGCGCACATCGATTAAAGAAGCTAGAGCTATGGGGATTACGAAAGTATTGCAAGGTAATTTAGATCCAGCGATTTTATTATCTGATTGGGAAACCATCGAAGCGAAAACAAAAGAAATACTGGATGAAAGCATCGAAGACGAACATCATGTATTTAATTTAGGACACGGTGTTACGCCAGATATTCAGCCGGCAACACTGAAGAAGCTCACTGAGCTCATTCATTCATATACAAAAAGATAATTTAACTGAAGAGGTGTTTTGAAATGGAAAAGAAAAAAATTGGATTATTAGTCATGGCATATGGTACACCAAACAAAGAATCGGATATTGAACCTTACTACACACATATTCGTCATGGTAGAAAGCCAAGTGAAGAAGCATTACAAGATTTGAAAGATCGCTATAAAGCAATTGGTGGTATTTCACCACTTGCTGAAATCACTAAAGATCAAGCACATTCTTTAGGTAAACGTTTAAATGAGGTACAAGATGAATATGAGTTCTCTGTGTACATTGGACTTAAACATATTGCACCATTTATTGAAGATGCTGTAGAAGAAATGGCAAAGGATGGCATTAAAGAAGCGGCATCAATTGTACTTGCACCACATTATTCTACATTTAGTATTAAATCGTATAATGGACGTGCGAAAGAAGAGTGCGAAAAACAAGGTATTACCATCACATCTGTTGAGAGCTGGTATAAGGAACCTAAATTCATTAACTATTGGTCTGAAGCAATTAAAGATATCTTTACAAAAATGCCACAAGAGGAAAGAAAAGCATCTTGCTTAATTGTTTCTGCTCATAGTTTACCAGAGAAAATTTTACAAGATGGCGATCCATATGCTGATCAACTTGCAGAAACTGCTAAATTAATTGCAGATGCAGCAGGTGTTCAAAATTATGAAATTGGTTGGCAAAGTGAAGGTAACACACCAGATCCTTGGTTAGGACCTGACGTTCAAGACTTAACACGTGACTTGCATAAAGAAAAAGGTTACACATCATTCGTCTATGCACCTGTAGGTTTCGTAGCTGATCACCTAGAAGTTCTTTATGATAACGACTACGAATGTAAGGTTGTTTGTGACGAAATTGGTGCAAACTATCATCGTCCTGAAATGCCAAACGCAAAACCTGAATTTATTGATACATTAGCTGGTGTAGTTCTAAAAACTTTACAAAGTGAAGCGTAATGAAACAACATAAAAAAATTGCGATCATAGGCGGCGGAGTGACTGGTCTCTCTGCTGCCTATTATTTAAAAAAAGCAATCAAGACAAAACAATTACCATATGAATTTGCTTTGTTTGAGGCGAGCAATCGTCTTGGTGGTAAAATCGAAACAATGCATAAAGATGGTTTTGTCATTGAACGTGGTGCGGATTCATTCCTTGCGCGAAAAGAGCCGACACTACGTCTTGTTAAAGAGTTAGGTTTAGAGGACGAGCTGGTCAGAAATGGAACGGGTCAATCTTTTGTCTTAGTAAATAAGAAGCTACATAAAATTCCTAAAGGCTCTTACAGAGGTGTTCCTGTTCGTTTAGGACCATTTTGGCGAAGTTCTATGTTTTCTCTTTTAGGAAAATTACGAGGAAGCATGGATTTATTTATGAAGAAAAATAAGCAAGTTGGCGATCAATCGTTAGGTGCATTTTTTAGACATCGATTTGGCAATGAATTTGTGGAAAATTTAATCGAACCTTTATTAGCGGGGATTTATTCTGGTGACATTGATGAAATGAGTTTAATGGCGACATTTCCAGAGTTTTATAGATTGGAACAAGAACATGGTAGCCTTGTTAAAGGATTACAAGCGTTTATGCCCAATCAAGCGAAAAAGAAGAAATCAAAAACGGGCGCGTTTTATTCATTAAAAGATGGCTTGAATACGATGATTAATCGTTTAGAGGAAGAGTTGACGGATCAAATTCATTTGGAAACAGCCGTGGATCATATTGAGAAGAAGCAAGATGGGTATCATATGCTTTTATCAGACGGGACTGTTTATGAAGCTGATGCCATTATCATCGCGACAGAGCATCAAGCACTGCCTAAAGTCTTGAGTCAGTATGATTTTTTCAAGGTGTTTCATAATATTCCAGCCACCTCTACAGCTAATGTCGCTTTGGCATTTGATGCTTCTGCTATTAAAAAGGATATTAACGGGACAGGCTTTGTCATTTCAAGAAAGAGTGATACAAGGATTACTGCTTGTACGTGGACACATAAAAAATGGCCACAAACGACACCGAAAGGCAAAGTACTTGTGCGTTGTTATGTTGGTAAACCGAATGATCAAGATGTTGTGAACTTAACAGATGAAGAAATTACAGCGATTGTGTTAAAAGATTTAAATAAAATTATGAAGATACAAGATCAGCCTGAATTCTCTGTTGTGACACGTTGGAAAAACGCCCGCCCACAATATACGGTTGGGCATGTGGAACGCGTGCAATATGTCAGAAAACAGATGGATGAACAGTTACCTGGAGTCTTTATCGCTGGAAGTTCCTATAATGGTGTAGGGATTCCAGATTGTATTCATCAAGGTGAAATCGCATTAGATGAAATGCTTCATTATTTACAAAAATAAAACGGTACCTCATTTCTCGTATAGAGAGATGAGGTACCGTTTTAATATAGATAGTACTGTAACATGTTAGCTAAGGGTATCTTTGTTATGATGGCAAAATGAATCTACATAAGGACATAATGTTAATTTGCAGGTGATGCACATTTATCACAATAATCTCCATAACATTCTGCTTGTTCTTCAATTTCTTCTCCACAATGACGACATTTCTTTTTAGGAAGTGTTTTGAAAAATTCAATCACATTAACCATGAGATACCTCCTTCAAAACGATTGATTTCTCTTGCATACTTTCAGTGTACTACAACAGTTGTTATTTATCAATGATGTATTATAACAATATGATAAATTTTGCCAAATTGTGACCTTTTCGCTTATCATAAGGATATACGTTAATAAGGAGGGAAATATATTGAAATTTATTGATAATAAAGGGATTACCGATCCACGGATTAATTTGGCACTCGAAGAATATGTTTTAGAAAACTTCGGAGAAACAGATACATATTTACTGTTTTATATTAATGAACCGTCAATCATTATCGGACGTAATCAAAATACGATAGAAGAAATTAATACAGATTATGTCGAGGATAATGGTATTAAAGTGGTGCGTCGTCTTTCAGGTGGAGGCGCGGTATACCATGATTTAGGTAACTTGAACTTTAGTTTTATTACAAAAGATGATGGCGATAGCTTCCATGACTTTGCTAAATTTACAGAACCGGTTGTGAAAGCATTACAAAAATTAGGGGTACCAGCAGAATTACAAGGTCGTAATGATTTGCTTGTGGAGGGCCGTAAGATTTCTGGCAATGCTCAATTTGCTAAAAAAGGCAGAATGTTTAGTCATGGTACATTAATGTTTGATTCTGAAATTGAACATGTCGTTGAAGCGTTGAACGTACGAAAAGAAAAAATAGAATCTAAAGGCATTAAATCAATTCGCAGTAGAGTAGCGAATATTAGCGAGTATTTAGATGAAACAGTCACTATGGAAGATTTTAGAAAGCTGATTTTACGTTATATTTTTGATGTAGAAAATGTAGCAGACGTACCCTTATATGAATTGTCAGAAGCGGATTGGAAAGAAGTGTATAGAATTTCTGAAGAGAGATACCAACGCTGGGAATGGAATTACGGGAAGTCACCGAAGTTTAACGTACAAAGAACACATAAATTCCCATCTGGATTTATTGACATACGTTTAGATGTTAAAAAGGGAATCATTCAAAATTGTAAAATTTATGGAGATTTCTTCGGAATTGGCGATATTTCGGATGTCGAAAATCAATTAACAGGTGTTAAACATGAAAGAAAAGCGATGAATGAAGCATTGTCTGAATTAGATGTGCCTCATTATTTAGGGAAAATTACGCAAGAGGAATTCGTTCAGTTATTATATTAATAATCAAAAAGAGCACAGGTAATGTGCTCTTTTAGTATGGTGTTTTCACAAATAAAATTATTTTATAAGCAAAAAGTTATATAACCATTCCTTTTTACCTAACACTCTGTTATAATCTCACTTAACCCCTTCTTTCCTCGTTTATAACTGAAAGGATGAATAAACATTGAAAAAAACATTATATGCTTCAGGTTATGAAGTTAATCCACACACAATGGCGGTATTAGCCCGAAAGAATGAGGAAGGAAAAACAACTGCATATGTATTAGAAGCAGATAGTTCTTATATTGTTACTAGACCACCAACCAAATTGATTGATTTTTCCTGTGCTTATTTCGGATCGAGTTTGAAAGGCAGACAAGACGGAACTAAGACAATCTGTGGTATCACACATAAGGCTCCCATTTCAATCGATCCCTCAAGCGGTATGTATTTTTTTCCTACGGCTTCACCAACGAACGCACTTTGTTCATGGATTTCTCATTCACATATTGAGAATGTCCAATCAGGACAAAATCTTTCATCTAAAATTACCTTCAAAAACGGCAAAACAATTGAACTAGATGTTTCAATTGGCTCTATCTTGAATCAAGTACATCGGACAGCACAATTTCGTTACTTATTAGACAAACGTCTAACTAGTTCGAAGACGCAGAATCCTGAACTTGAACCGCAGCTTTAGTCATTAATTCATTCAAAATAGGTACAACTTGTTTCCGAATAGCTGGATTAAAATAAAAACGCTTCTCTTCGCGATTTCCAGCTGTAAATAAATAAGTTGAAAAGCTCTCATTTTTATTTAACAAATATACTTTAATCGATTGTTTTCTCATATTTATTCGCAATTCCTTACGTTCAATAGCTGCTAAATAGAGCATTTTCTCTAATAAAATAAGGTAAGGTTCTTTAATTTTAAATGAACCATTTTGAACTTCTGTAAGATCTTTTTTGATGACTGTTATTGCCATGGATAAATATAAAAAGCGGCTGGCAATATTTAGTTCGTCACGATTTAAAGAGCGCATTCGTGATTCCTCCAATTAACAGAACGTTTGTTCTTATTTTAGTATAATCAATTCATAGCTTAAAAACAACTGTAAATTTTGGAAAGAAGGGGACATTAAACGTTGTCAAAGGCATCATATCAACGAAAAGGGTTTAAAAAACTTCTCCAGGGGTAAGATAAGAGTGTCTAAAACGTGGAGGAAACATCATGAACTTACTTCGTTATGTAAAGATACTCTTATTATCTGTTATAGTCGTTTGTTTAACTGGTTTTATGTATTCGAATTATTCTGCTCATTACATCGTAGATGGGAAATCAATGGAACCAACTTTTGTTGATGGCAATAAGTTAGAAGTTAATCGCTTTGCTTATAATGTAAGTGAGATGAATCGTTTTGATGTGATTGTCTTTCATGCCAATTCACAAGAGGATTATGTGAAGCGAATCATTGGATTCCCTGGAGAAACGATTGAATATCGTAATGATGCGTTATATGTTAATGGAGAGTTTGTTGCAGAACCATTTCTAAAACAGCTAAAAAAAGGAGAACCTGCACCTTATACAGAAGATTTCACGTTAGATGAACAATTAGGCATAAAGCATATCCCTCAAGATAAAATATTTGTAATGGGGGATAATCGACCTAATAGTTTAGACTCTCGGTCATTTGGATGTATTGATATTGATCAAGTCGTTGGAAAAGTAAAAGAACGTGTGAAATAGGCATCACCAACTCTAGCAGTTGGTGATTTTTTTCAGTTGTTTTAGAAACGTTTGTTCTGTAAACTAATGTTATAGAGAAAAGGAGGCGATCCAGTTGGGATTTCGCTTTGTGACAGGTGCGGCTGATAAGGAGCATAGTTCGTTTATTTTAGATGAAATTAAACAAACCATTCAGGAAAAAGAACATGGTGCACCCATTTATTATATTGTTCCAGATCAAATGACGTTTCAACAGGAGTATGCCTTTTTTAGCAATGACTACGTAAAAGGTAGTATTCGTATGCAAGTTTCTAGTTTTTCTCGATTGGCTTTACGTGTATTACAAGAAACAGGTGGTGGTACACGTAAGTTTATTAGTTCAGTTGGGATACAAATGATGCTGCGAAAAATCATTGAGGAAAAAACCGGTGACTGGCAAATGTTCCAAAAGGCCATTGAAAAGCAAGGGTTTTTAGCTCAATTGGAAACGATGATTACGGAATTTAAGCGATATGATGTAACACCTGATGTGTTGAAACAACAACAATTGATGATCGATCAGTACGTCCATAAGACACCAAAAGAAGTGTCTTTAATGAATAAGTTAGATGATTTAACCTACATATATGAAGAACTTGCTAGCGCTTTGCAAGGTACATATATCGATAATGAGGACCAGCTTGATATGTTAACGGAGCGGATTTTAGAAACGGATTATTTCCAGGATGCAGAAATATATCTAGATGGCTTTTATCGATTCACCCCAAAAGAATTAAATGTCATTGGTGCCTTTATGCAAAAATGCAAACGTGTAACGATTGCGCTAAAAATGAATCCTGATGATTTACAAGCAGTACAGGATTTACAAGAACTCGATTTATTTTATCAAACTAAAGAAACATACCATATTTTAAAACAAATGATTGACACATATGGTGTAACTGAAGAACAGTGTGTTGTTTTAACAGAGCAAAGCAGTCGATATCAAGATAAACCGTATTTACAACATCTAGAGAAGCATTTTGATACACGTCCCGTCCCGGCTTATGATGGGCAAATTCCACTGCAAATAAGAGAAGCGGTTCATCCAAGAGCTGAAGTGGAAGGTGTGGCTCAGGAAATTTTAAATTATGTGCGCAATGATGCGGGACGTTTTAGAGATATTGTGATATATATGCGTGATGCGGACATGTATCAAGATATCATTGAAACGGTATTTGCTGATTATGAGATCCCGGTATTTATTGACGAAAAGAAGACAATGCTAAACCATCCATTTATTGAATTCATTCGTTCCTTACTCGATATGGTTGAAGGGAATTGGCGTTATGACGCAGTATTTCGTGTGTTAAAGACTGGCTTTATTCCGGCTCATAAAAAGGCCAACCCTTTAACATATGATGCAATAGATGAGTTAGAAAATTATGTGTTAGAATACGGAATTCGTTCAAGAGAACGTTGGTTTTCTAAGCAGCCTTGGGTTGTTCAGCGATTTCGTGGCTTTGAGCAGGCAGTACAAACAAAAGCAGAAAAGCAAACAGAAGAACGTATTCAAGCTTATAGACAACAAATAATCGATGCTCTAGAAACATTTGATACACAGATGCGAGTAGCTACTACGGTAAAAGAGCGTTGTATTGCAATTTATGAGTTGTTAGAGCATGTGAATGTTGTTGCACGTTTAGAAGAAACGCGTGATGCTTTGGATGCAGCAGGCGAAATTGAAAAAGGCCGTGAACAAGAGCAAGTGTGGGATGCGGTGATTGATTTATTTGATGAGATTGTGGAAATTGCGGGTGACGAATCCATGTCATTATCTGTTTTTAGAGCGACATTAGAGGCTGGTTTAGAAACATTGAATTTTGCACATGTTCCACCAGCAATGGATCAAGTCATGGTAGGTACAATTGATCGCTCTAGAATTAGTGAGAAACAGTACGTCTTTTTACTCGGTGTAAACGAAGGGCTATGGCCCTTAAAACCGACAGGCGATGGGATGATTAATGAAGAAGAGCGAGAATTGTTACAAGAACATGGGATTCAGCTTGCACAAACGAGTAGAAGGCAGTTATTAGACGATTGGTTTTATATGTATTTGGCCTTTACAACGACATCACATAAATTATGGGTTAGTTATGTATTAAGTGATGAAGAAGGGCGAGCGAAAATGCCGTCTCAATTAATTAGTAGGTTAGAAGAAATGTTTCCACAATGTGAAGAAGCTTTACTTCTACAGGATCCGGAGGAATTAGTAGAAGCAGAACGTTTTATTACAACGCCAGTGACTACAAGGGCTGCGTTAAGTGCGCAGCTTGCTAGATATGAAAAAGGTTACCCAATGCGAGATATTTGGCATTATGTACTGAATTGGTATACAACACATGAAAGAAAATACGATACAACCTACAACATATTACAAAGCTTAGTGTATGATAACGAGCCTGCTCAGCTACAAAAAGAAACCGTAGAGCGGATTTATCCAAAAGAAGTTAAAACAAGTATCTCGAGATTGGAAAATTATTATCGTTGTTCATACCAGCATTTTGCTCAATATACACTCGGTTTAAAGGAGCGTCGAACTTATAAGTTAGATGCACCAGATATTGGTCAATTATTTCATGAGGCATTAAAAATCATCACAGAATGGATTCAAAAAGAAGGACGCGATTATCAGGAATTAACCAAGAAAGATACAGCACAGTATGCTAAACGAGCTGTTTCTAATCTTGCACCTATTTTACAAAATCAAATTTTGCATAGTTCGAAGCGTTATGAATATATTCAGAAAAAGCTAGAAGAGGTCATTGCAAGGGCAACATATGTCTTAAGTGAGCAAGCAAGAATGACCCAATTTTCGCCGATAGGCTTAGAATTGAGTTTTGGAATGGAAGAGACATTAGAACCTGTTCGAATGAGTTTATCGAATGGCTATGAGTTGATCTTACGTGGAAGAATTGACCGGGTCGACCGTTCTAAAATCAATGATCAACTTTATTTAAGAATTATTGATTATAAATCAAGTGAGAAAGATTTAAATCTTGTAGAAGTTTATTATGGACTTGCCCTGCAGATGCTAATGTATTTAGATGTTGTTTTAAAACAATCGGAGCATTGGCTTGGTTTAGAAGCAACCCCAGCAGGTGTATTATATTTCCATGTTCATAATCCAATCGTATCTGGCGAAGGGATGTTAGATGACGAAAGATTAGAGCATGAGATTTTTAAAAAATATAAAATGAATGGCTTATTATTGGCAGAGGAAGCTGTTGTAGAACAAATGGATACAACATTAGATGCAGGTGTGACGAGTCAGATGATTCCAGCAGGGATTAAAAAAGATGGTCATTTTAATGCGCGGTCAAAAATCGCTAGTGTGGAAACATTTACGCAATTACAAAACCATATTCAACATTTAATTAAAGATGCAGGGGTTGATATCACATCAGGTGGCGTACATTTAGATCCATTTCAGTATAAACAACAAACGGCTTGTGACTTCTGTGAGTTTAAGTCAGTTTGTCAATTTGACCCGACTTTAGAAACAAATACGTATCATAAATTACGAGAATATAAAGAAAAACAAATCATCGAAATGATTCAAGAGGAGGGGGAGTGAAATGGTGAAATGGACGGAGGAACAAGAGGAAGCTATTTATTCGAGTGGTCAAGATATCCTTGTTGCGGCGGCTGCTGGATCGGGGAAGACAGCTGTGTTAGTAGAGCGGATGATCCAAAAGCTATTAAATCCACAAAATCAAGTGGATATTGATAAATTGCTTGTTGTAACATTTACAAACGCTGCTGCTCAAGAAATGCGTAACAGGGTAGGTGAAGCATTAGAAAAGGCGCTTAATGAGAATCCAAATTCAATGCATTTGAAAAAGCAGCTATCCTTATTACAAAAAGCACCTATCTCAACCTTACACTCATTCTGTTTAGATGTCGTCAAACAGTACGCGTATATATTAGATATTGATCCTGGGTTTAGAATTGCAGATGTAATGGAAGCGGATTTGATTAAACAAGATGTCATGGATGATCTATTAGAAAAATGGTATGGAGGAGAAGAAGGAGATCAAGAAGCTTTTTTCTCAGTTGTTGATCGATTTTCTAGTGACCGTAGTGATGCAGCAGTTGAAAGCTTAATCCTTGATTTATATCAGTTTGCTTCTACAAATCCTTCTCCCAAACACTGGTTAGATCATCTCGTATCTGTATATGAAATACCTGAAACAATTGAAGAAACTGACATTACTTGGTTACATGATGTGAAAGCGGATATTAAGCTTACCTTTGAGGCAATCTATCATGAAGTGCATACAGCTATGGAAATTGCAAGAGAAAGTGATGGGCCTTATCAATATATTGAGACATTAGAAATGGATGCTGACCAGGTAAATAAAGCTATTGAACTTGTAGAAGATTGGAACCAAATACAAGAATTTATGAATACGCAAAAATTCGCTCGGCTATCAGGGAAGAAAACCGAATGTAATGAAGATAAAAAAGCTGAAGTGAAAGCAATTCGTGATGATTACAAAAAAGAATGGGAAAAGCTACAGAAAAAATGGTTTACACGCAGTTTAAAGGCCCATTTACAGGATATGCGTGAACTCGCACCAGTTATACGACAACTTGTAGAGCTTGTAAAACAATTTATGGATGCGTATTTACTTGCAAAAAAAGAAAAAGCATTGGTTGATTTCTCCGACTTAGAGCATTTTTGCTTACAAATTTTACAAGACGAAACATCTACACCAGATTGTATTCAACCATCAGATATAGCAAAACAATTCAAAAGCCAATTCCATGAAGTGTTAATTGATGAATATCAAGATACCAATTTAGTTCAAGAATCTATCCTTTCACTCGTACGAGATGATACGGATTCAGGTAATTTATTTATGGTGGGTGATGTGAAGCAAAGTATTTATCGTTTTCGTCACGCTGAACCAAGTTTGTTTTTAAACAAATATAAAGCGTATGGTTATTCAGATCAAGCAGGGCAAAGAATCGATCTTGCTCGAAATTTCAGAAGTCGCGAAGATGTGTTAATAGGAACCAATTATATATTTAGACAAATACTCGATGAAGCATTAGGTGAAATGACATATGATCGTTCAGCTGAACTGATTTATGCCAATAAAACATATGACCAAATGCCATATCCGCAAAAAGAACCAGAATTATTAGTGATTGATCGAGAAGATGTGGAAACGACTGATGAACATGATGATGAATTTGCCGGACTTGAAAAAGCGCAAATTGAAGCACGTGCATATGTACAAAAAATCAAATCATGGATTGGAACTGAAGGAACACAACCGCTTCAAGTAGGAGATAAATCAACTGGTGTCCAGCGTGATATCCAATATCGGGATATTGTCATTTTACAACGTTCTATGACGTGGGCATCCATCATTGTAGATGAATTGAAAAAAGAAGGTATTCCTGTTTATGCTGAACTATCAACAGGTTACTTTGAAGCGATAGAAGTTAAAATTATGCTAAGTATGTTGAAGATTATCGATAATCCTAGACAAGATATTCCGCTTGCCTCGGTTTTAAAATCATCTATTGTTGGATTAGATGAGGAAGAATTAGCACGTGTCCGGTTAGAAAATCAACAGGATACATATTATGAGGCGCTGATTCGTTATGAGAAAAACAATGAAGATCAAACAAGCAAAAAAATAAGTCGCTTTTTAGAACTCTTTTCTCGTTTTCGATTAGTGGCTAGACAAGGTGCTTTGTCCGAATTAATCTGGACGATTTATAGAGAGACAGGATTTTATGATTTTGTTGGTGGGATGCCAGGTGGACGTCAGCGTACCGCTAATTTACGTGCTTTATATGATCGGGCTCGGAGTTATGAAAAGACTTCATTCCGCGGACTCTTTCGTTTCTTACGTTTTATTGAACGGATGGAAGAACGTGGTGATGACCTTGGGTCGGCTCGTGCGTTAAGTGAGCAAGAAGATGTTGTTAGAGTGATGACGATTCATAAAAGTAAAGGGCTTGAATTTCCCGTTGTCTTATTAGGTGGAATGGACAAGCAATTTAATATGCAAGACTTAATGAGAAAATATAGCTTGCATAAAGATATGGGATTTGGAACGAAGTATATTGATCCTATCAAACGCATTATGTATCCAACTCTATTTCATGTGGCGCTCAATGAGAAAAAGAAAAAAGAAATGCTTGCTGAAGAAATGCGTGTCCTTTATGTTGCGTTAACGAGGGCAAAAGAAAAACTTGTAATGGTTGGAAATGTCGCTTCATTTGAAAAGAGACGACAGCAATGGAGTAAAATTTTAAATCATGAACAATGGGTCTTACCCGCACATTTCCGTGGTAATGCGCATTCATATCTTGATTGGGTTGCACCAAGCTTAATGCGTCATCAGGACAACGCAGTGTTAAGACCTGAAGGCGTAATGATGGCAGCTAATGAGGCTATACAGCGAGATCCATCTAGTTGGCGAGTAGATGTTATACCAGTTGGCGCGTTATTGAAAAAAGAAAGTGACATTCAATCACAGGACCGAAAAATATTAGATCATGTCGAAACATGGGAGCCGTTAGATTTAGAAAAGAACGAAGAAATCGAAGCGGATGTTGCTAATCGCCTTGAATTTACGTATCAACATCAAGAAGCG
>DVIO01000129.1 GCA_018711205.1 Candidatus Avamphibacillus intestinigallinarum
GAGAGAGGATAGAGGCCATCATAATTTCTATAAAAGAAAAGCCGTTATAATTGTTCAATGCGATACCTACTCTTGCCGAATGGAAATACCAATCGGTAATTGTTTTTTTCTGTGTGAATGGAGATTGAACCAGGATTTTTAAAAGTACCAGTGTTACTATAGTGAATGGTTTTAGACAATCTATAGTTGATGCGCCATTGTTTAGGCAATGTTCTATTGATAATAGCGGCTTGCTTTGACGTAGTAATGCGATAACCATCGTTTTCAAAATGTAAAGCCCATGTGTTGGTTGAGCCAAGCGATTTATTTTGTAAGAGCTGTAAATCATAATCCAATTGTTCAAAAAACTGCTTTTCTTCAAGGTTGAGAAGAGTATGATGTTGAATCGGGATATATAACAATAATAATATGGCGATAAGAGATAGTGAAATAAGCATCTCTATTAATGTGAAGCCATTTAATTTTCTAACTTCCTGAACCGACAATCACTTTACCATTTTGTAAGCTTAATGTTTTTTGGTTCGGGCATGTTTTTTGATCACTTTCAATATATCCTGAATCAATCAAGGCTTGTATGGATGAAGCAGCTTGACCATGATCTAGATGATATGAATCAGCTTGAGCTTGAACTAAGGATTGGAGGGCTTTGCATCCTTTGTTATGAACTTCTTTAGATTTGCCAGATAAATTTGGGATAATCAGAATAATTAATACTGAAATGATTAATAAAACAATCAGCATTTCGATTAATGTAAAAGCATCCTCTTTTTTTAACATTTTGTCATCTCCTTACATCGTTTGAATAAGTTGGAACATTGGCCACATTAACGTGACATAAATAAATATAATGAAACATGCTAATATCGTAAAAAAGATGGGTTGTGTATAGGAAATTACTTTCGTGATTTTACTTTCTAAATCTTCCATTAAGATATCTGCATAAAGAGAAAGATCCTCTTCAAGTGTTGTCATATCCTCAGCTTGATTATGTTGAAAAATATGCGTAAGATTCGCTTCAAAAAAATAAAATTGTGACATGGTCGTTACATAATACCGTCCTTTTTCTAACTCGTTCATCATTAACGTCGTATAGTGAGCGATAATAGGAAGCTTTTGTTGATGGATTAAATGTTGAAGTATTTGCTTCATAGACAAATTTGTTTTGAGTAATGTACTGAAATGAGAAGCGAATAGAAAAGAAGTTTGAATTCTTAAGAGACGATTTAGAATCGGAATATGTTGATAAAAGATAATTTGTCGTTCAATGGGGAACTTACGTTGATTGATGCGCCAAATGATAAAGAAAATTATACAAATTAAACAACATGCAATAAATCCATACGTTAGTCCATTGATGACGATGATGGAAATATTTAATGTCATGGTTGACTCTTTGCTTGTTTCAAAAAGTTCTAAAAAGGATGGGAGCACCGATTGTTTAATGAAAAAAAGTAAGAGACTAAAGATACCTAGTAGTATGGCTGGATAACGTATCACTTGTTGAAATTTTTGCGTATGTTTTAAATGGTGTTCAAACATATGAATGCTCTTTTGTAATGTTTCGATTAACTCACCGTGCATCCGAATGAAATATAAATGATTTGTAATGATATCTGAAAAGCCTACATTTGTCAGTGCTTCATCAAGTAATATTCCATTTTTAAGATCGATACTGATTCGTTCTGACAGATGTCTCATTGAAGCATTCCATTGTAGTTTTTCTAGAGCAGCTATTAGTGGATAGCCATTGCGAAGCAATCGTTCTAATCGTTTTAAAAATCTGAGCTGTAAATCCTTCTTCGGAGAATGTTTAGCTGTAGCTTTGATACGTAGCTTCATCAATAAATCCATAAGCATATGCCTTCTTTCGTAAATGTTGAAAAGAAGAAATGTATTGGGTGTTTGGTTTAAGTGACCTATTCGTTTCAGAACTTAATTCTAATAAATCTAAGATAGCGGCTCTACGATAGGTTGAACCATTCATTGTTAACGGTAATAATTGAACACTTGCGACACCAATAAGCGTTTGTGAAATATCTGTTTCGGAAATGCCCATATCCATTAAACGGTGAATCGTACCAATGGCATCTTTAGCATGTAATGTACTTAACACAAGATGACCAGTTAAGGAAGCTTCAAAAGCGAATTCAGCTGTATAAGCATCTCTAATTTCTCCAACCATTATAATGTCTGGATCGTGTCGGAGTGCAGCTTTTAAACCAGTATGATATGTGATGCCAGCCTTTTCATTAATTTGAACTTGTAATAAACTAGGAATTTCTTTTTCAATTGGGTCTTCTAAAGTAATCATTTGATACGATTGGTTTTCAAGAATAGAGTTTAGCAATGCGTATAAAGTGGTCGTTTTCCCACATCCAGTTGGACCGGTCAGCAAAATCAACCCTGCTTCCTTCGTTAACCATTGTTTTATTTTCGTGAGTTGGTATGGAAATAGAAAAAGTTCATTTAAATGTAGTTGTTCATCTTGTGGTAAAATACGGATAGCTAAGCTTTCTTCTTGTTGGGTAGGTAGGGTTGAAATCCTTAATGCGAAACGTTTATGCTGTTGGTAAATATGGAGTACACCGTTTTGGGGTTTTCTTGTTTCGCCAATGTCCATGCCAGAACTAAATTTATAATAGGTTTTTAGAAGTTGGTATTGATTATCTGGAATGGATCGTTTTAATGTTCTTTTACCATAAATGCGATAATAAATTTTAATCTCTGTTTCAGCTGGGTAAAAATGAACATCTGTAGCGCCTTGGCTTATGGCAGAGAACAATATTTTATTGGATAGTTTTGTGGCTAGATTCATGGGGTGTTTCACCTCCTTTCAAATGTAGTAAGGAAGATATTGTAGCGGAATGATTTGATCAATCATAAAAATATTGGGGGGATGAATCATAATGAGCACATATTATTTAATTGGATTTATGGGTAGTGGTAAAAGTACAATAGGCGAAGCGTTAAGCAGCCAATTAGATGTATCATATATTGATACTGATACATATATTGAACATACTGCTAAGCGGA
>DVIO01000130.1 GCA_018711205.1 Candidatus Avamphibacillus intestinigallinarum
ATGAAGTAACATATGTAAAAACAACAAGTGAAGGCGCTTATACATCATAAGCGGCCTTTTTTTAATTTTTAATGTTAAATAAATGATTGCAATTCCTTCCTTTTGTGTTAACCTATTTAATATAAGGTAAACAATTTGGAGGCTAATAGATGATAGAACAACGAACAAAACTCAGAGAAGTCATCATTTGTGGATTATTTGTAGCACTTACAGCCATTTTAGCTCAGGTGTCCATTCCGGTTCCGCCTGTACCATTTACCGGACAAACGCTTGCGGTTGGGATAACTGCGACAATATTAGGCAGTCGTCTAAGTACATTTTCGATGGTTGGTTACTTAGCTTTAGGTGCAGCGGGTGTACCGATATTTTCTAACTTCACTGGTGGATTAGGTATACTGGTTGGACCGACGGGTGGATTTATTACGGGCTTTATATTTACTGCATTTATTACAGGTTATATTTTAGAAAAGACAAGATTTACCATTCCGCTTGCAATCGTAGCGAATTTGATAGGTATGTTTGTGACACTCGCATTTGGTTGGGTTCAATTAAAGTTTGTTGCGGATTTAAGTTGGACAGGCGCACTAGCAGCAGGAGTAACACCGTTTATTCCACTGGGGATCGTAAAAGCAATACTAGCTTCTTGGCTTGGTATTGTGGTACGTCACCGTTTAATGTCTGCGGGTGTATTACCTATCCAAAAAACAAAAGCGACAGATGTCCCTCAAAGTGAAGTTGTTTAAATAGAAGCATCGTCCTTACGTAAGAGGGCGATGCTTTAATTTAGGCATGAAAGGACTGCCGTTTAAAGAGCACATGATGGGGGATGCTATATATAAATAGCAAAAAGGAGTATCAACCCTCATGAAACAAATAGACTGGACACCAAAGGAAAAAGGCCTAGATCATACATTAGGTGTACTAAAAGAAGGCTATCTATATATACCAAATCGAATGCGAGCCTACCAAACGAATATATTTGAAACGCGTGTACTTGGTCAAAAAGCGATTTGTTTAAGTGGCAAGGAAGCAGCTGAATTGTTCTATAATAATGAGAAATTCACACGAACCAATGCTGCACCAAAACGAGTACTTAAGACATTATTTGGCTTAGACGGGGTACAAACATTAGATGGAGAAGCGCATCGTCATAGGAAAGCTATGTTTATGTCCCTTATGACGAAAGAAAGATTAGATACATTAAAAGCAATCACTAAAAAAGCTTTACAGAAGGCGCTTGTACAGTGGGAAAAAGCGTCTGAAATTGAATTATATACAGAATCTAAGCATCTATTAACCCGAATTGCGAGTGAATGGGCAGGGGTACCTTTGCCAGCCGAGGAAGATATGAATCACCATGTTGATGCTGTGGCAAGTTTATTCGAGGAACCAACTTCGGTTGGGAGATCGTACTTCAAAACGGCAAACAAACGGGAAAACTTGGAAAAATGGGTGCGTGGTGTGGTGACACAAGTTCGTGATGGACAACTTCATCCGCCTGAGGATAGTGCACTAGCTGTTATGGCGCGTCACCGAGATCTTGACGGAAATTTGCTTGACTCACAAATTGTTGCGGTAGAAATTTTAAATATCATTCGCCCGATTGCTGCGATTTCCATTTATTTAAACTTCACAGCACTTGCTGTCATTCAACAGCCAACTGAAGTGCTTAAGGTAAAAAACGGTGATGAAACGACGAAACAGCATTTTATTCAAGAAGTCCGACGCTTTTATCCATTTTTCCCAGTCGTGCCAGCTCGTGTACGTTCAGACTTTGTATGGGAAGGCCATACTTTTAAACGTGGGACGTTAACCATCCTTGATTTATATGGGACAAACCATGACCCGAAAACGTGGACAAATCCGGATGTATTTGCACCTGATCGGTTTAAAGATTGGTCTGGAAGTCCTTTTGATTTCATTCCTCAAGGTGGTGGCGATTATTGGGAACATCATCGTTGTCCCGGTGAATGGGTTACGATTGAAGTAATGAAAATCGTCCTTGATTTTCTTGTGAATGATATAGAATATCATGTACCTAAGCAAGATTTTAATTATTCGATGGGGCAAATGCCAAGTATTCCTAAAAGTCAAATCAGGCTCCAACGTGTAAGACCTGTATAAAAAAACGGCTTGCTTAAATGCGAGCCGTTTTTATTTTAACGAAATATGTGAATGAATGATTTAGGAACTTCTGTTTCAAATGTGAGCAGTTGATTCGTTTTAGGGTGAACGAATTTGAGTAAATAAGCATGTAAACCAAGGCGACGTATTGGGTTTGAAGTTGCTCCATATTTTTTATCGCCGACAATCGAGTGTCCGATATCCTGCATATGAACACGAATTTGATTTTTTCGTCCCGTTTCAAGTTGAACATCTAGAAGAGAGAAATGCTTATTCGTTTTAGCGACTTGGTAATGTGTGATGGCTTTTTTGCCACCATTATTTGTTGGACTAGAATGGACAATATGATTTTTACTGTCTGTTAGCCAAGATGTGATGGTATCTCCATTTTCTACATGTCCTTCAACCAGAGCAAGATATCTCCGTTCAGGGACAGACTGGTGCCATGTTTGTTGAATTTTTTCTTTCGTTTCTTTGTTTTTAGCAAATATAAGCAGCCCTGACGTATCACGGTCAAGTCTATGAACGACAAAAAGTTTACGCTTCGGCTGTGTTTTTCGTAAGTAATAGGTCAGCTCTTTGTACGCTGTATGCTCTTTTTCTGTATCGGTTGCGATGGTTAAGAGTCCCGCGTTTTTCTCAATAACGATTAGGTCATCGTCTTCAAAGAGAATGTTGATGCCACGTAATTTGATATCTGTTGGTACGACACGATCTTTAATTGAAATCACATCACCTGGTTGCAATGGGTCATCAAATTGTTTGCTGACCTGGCCATTTACAACGACTTGGCCACGACTTAAGATTGATTTGACGGAATTACGACTCTTGTGGTTCATTTGTTTAAACAAATATTGTAATAATTCGATTCGTTCTTTGACAATCCATTCATTTTTCATCTACTTCATCCTTCATTTTTAACATGTCTCTATTATAGCATGCACCCGAGTGGAATAAAATTTGCTCAATTTTGAAATTTTTATCTTAAAAAATGGTATGGTAGTAAAAAGAAATATGTCGGGAAAGATAGGAGTTTAGCTGATGAAGACACTTTGGTATGGTGGTACAATCTATACGATGCGCGCCCCGGAAGAAACGGTCGAAGCGATTTTGACTGAAGCGGGTCGCATACTTAAAATCGGTTCAAAAAAGACCTTAATAAAGTATGCTGATAAATTGATCAATCTAGGTGGAAGTGTGATGTATCCTGGCTTTGTGGATAGTCATGTCCATATGCTTTTTCAAGGCGAAAAACTAACGCGGCTTGATTTATCAACTGCACAATCGAAACAGGAAATGTTACAGATGATTCGTGCAGTAGCTGATGTGACACCAACAGATCAATGGTTGTTGGCTGAAGGATGGAATGAGAATAACTTTGAAGATGGGGAGATCCCCACACGTTTGGAATTAGATGAAATCCGTAAAGAGCCTATATTATTGAAGCGTATTTGCCATCATGTCGTGCTTTGTAATACGAGTGCGTTAGCAGCTGGCGGTATTACTGAAGATAGTCCAGATTTGCAAGAAATCGGTGGAGAAATTGGGCGAGATGAACAAGGGACTTTAACAGGCTTGTTGTTTGAACAGGCGTCCAATCTCGTGTTAGATGCTTTGCCAAAATCTGGGGCAGAATACGTTCATGCATTAACGGAAAAACTAAATTTAACGGTCGATGAGATGATTCGAGTCGGTTTAACAGGTGCCCATACAGAAGATATGCATTATTTTGGTTCATTTGTAAATCCGCTCACAGCATTCCATAAGGTCATTGGAGAAAAACGTAATTTTCGGGTAAATATTTTGCGTCATCATGTCGTTTTTGAAGAAATGATTCAAAAAGAAGCGCCATTTATCCCCGGATTTATCGAGCCAGGCGCGATGAAAATCTTTGCTGACGGTGCATTAGGTGGGAGAACAGCAGCGTTAAAAGCGCCTTATGAAGATGATCCCCATAATAGTGGCATGTTTATCCATACAGATGAATCTCTGATGAATTGGGTAAAGATTGCGAGAAAGCATCAAGAAGCTGTGGCGATTCACATGATTGGAGACGCCGCTGCCGAACAGGTGATTCGAGCGTTAAAACGTTATCCAGCTCCTCACGGAAAGCGGGACCGTTTGATTCATGCTTCATTATTGAATGAAGCCATTATTAAGGAATTGCAACATATGCCTGTCGTCATTGATGCACAGCCAGCTTTTGTTGTATCTGATTTTCCTTGGATAGAGGAGCGATTAGGATGTGAGCGTTCCGCACTTGCCTATCCATGGAAGACATTACTTGAAGCTCATATTCGCTGTGCTGCTGGGACAGATGCACCAGTTGAATCATTTGATCCACTACAAACGATTTATGCAGCGGTTGCAAGAAAGAGCCCTGGAGATTCACATGATGGCTATGGAAGTCACGAAAAGATATCCCGTTTTGATGCAATTCGAATGTATACTGTCGGGAGTGCTGAGGCGATTGGTAAAGAAAATGAGCGTGGCTACATTGCACCAGATTATGTAGCTGATTTTACGATTTATGACCGAGATTTATTTGCAGGAACTACAGAAGACATGCTATCTGCACAGGTAACTAAAACCGTTGTTGCAGAAAACATTGTTTATGAAAATAGCCAGCTGACGAAACAGCCAAACGGATAGGCTGATGTCGTAAGTAGCTGGCCTAAGATGAATAGATTAGTCGCGTAGTTCCGTACTTCCAAAAATCGTCGTACAATGAATTTCAAGCTGGGGAAGCTCTGGGTCTTTTTGGATTGACTTGCGAACTTTATTCTCAATCGAACCTAAAATGGGTGATCCATTAATTTTTACACGAACATTGTCTGGAACAATGATTTGAATGCTACCAAAAATAACCGTTACATCTAACAGAACAGTACGGTCTTGAATAGAAACCTTACGTAAGTCAATGATGGATTCTCCAAAAATCGTTGTAGCTGTACCGCCTTCAAATGTATTCGTATGAGGCTCTACATCTGAGCTGCCAAAGATATTAAAGGATTCAATTGTATGTTCAGTTGAAACGGCTTTATCATGTTTGGCTTGACCAGATCGTGCGAATAGTAGACTGAGTCCGACAAAGATAATGATGAGTGGCCAGACGAATTTGTAAAGGTTGATATCAGTCCATTGATTAGCGAAGAATAGGATACCAAGAAAAATTAAGAAAAAGCCGAATGTGTAGTTTGTTGTGTGGCGATCTTTGAGTTGAAGCAGTCCGATAAAGATGAGAATGAGCGGCCATCCTTGCGAGAAGATGTTGGTGAATTGCCATACATCTGCTGCTTGTAAAAGAAATCCGAGACCAAGCAGGACAATGAGTAATCCGACCCAAGATTTACTAGACATAGAATAGGCTCCTTTCATTTTAAAATTGTAGTACTAGTATACCCGTAATTAGAATGGTTTGAAAACAGAATATGCATTTAAAGAGATTTTAATGTTAAAGAGGGTTCCGATGTTTATTTTTGCAAGTCTATATACATTCGTTTAAACTATCGTTAAAGAGATGCTTGTAAAGTTAGGA
Source organism: Candidatus Avamphibacillus intestinigallinarum (assembly GCA_018711205.1). Classification (GTDB taxonomy): domain Bacteria; phylum Bacillota; class Bacilli; order Bacillales; family Amphibacillaceae; genus Avamphibacillus; species Avamphibacillus intestinigallinarum. The sequence continues at coordinate 5,663 of DVIO01000130.1, forward strand.
GAACACAATCATGGATCAAGTCATCGGTTGGTTTTTAGAATATGGATATTGGATTTTAATCGGGGGATTATTTTTAGAATTTCTGTTCTTACCATTTCCGGGAGCAACGGTCATGACCGTTGCGGGGATTTTGTCACATCAAGGGCAGCTTGATTATTTTGTTTGTATTTTATTAGCGGTTATCGGAGCTTCTTTTGGCATGCTTGTTAGTTACATGATTGGAGCTAGAGTGGGATATCCTTTTTTCGAAAGATATGGTTCAAAGTTCTTTATGGGGGAAAAACGACGGCGTTCTATGCAAAAGTGGTTTGACCGTTTCGGAACAAAGGTTGTTTTTATTTCGTTTTTCATACCAGGGATTCGTCATTTTACAGGATACTTCTCAGGCATCGTACGTTTAAAGCCAAAGATGTTTTTATTATATACTGTTGGTGGCTCTCTTACGTGGGCGTTCTCGTATGTGTCTCTTGGATATTTCTTCGGTCAAAGATGGCGGGAAATTCTTTACTTTATTCAAATATTTATATTACCAGCTGGTTTGACCGCACTTTGTATTTTCCTAATTTACTATATGATCAAACGTTGGTATCAACGATAAACGTCTTTCTCTTAGATAGATAAGGGAAAGGCGTTTTGTGTTCATTCATACGATATCGGAGCCAATATATATAGATTTAGAAAAAAGAGGCGTATCATAAAAGTGTGGAAAATATTTTATATCAGGAGGCGTTATTCATGGAGCAACGTGTAAATTATTATGAAACGGCACCAGAAGCAATTGATATAATGTTAGAAATCGAGAAATATACGAAAACAACGGATATTGATCGTCTGTTACGGGAATTAATTAAAATCCGTGCTTCACAAATCAATGGGTGTGCACATTGTTTGAATATGCACACAAAAGATGCAAGGAAAATGGGTGAAACAGAGCAACGGATTTATTGTGTAAATGCTTGGCAAGAATGTACATTTTATTCTGCTAAAGAAAAAGTTGCGCTAGAGTTAACAGAATATGTAACAGAAATTGCAACTAAACGTGTACCCGATGAACTGTACCATCGTGTACGTGAACATTTTAGTGAGAAAGAATATGTGGATTTAATCATCTTAATTAACCAAATTAATAGCTGGAATCGATTGTCTGTTTCGATGGGGAATTATGTGGATGCTGATGAATAAATGATAGATGACAAAGCATAGTTAAGTAGAACCACTGCTTGACTATGTCTTTTTTTAATAAATTGTCGATGAGTTGTATTAAAACTGTTAAGCAAAAATACATAAAAAGAAATACGGATTTGGTATAATAATAATGTGAAATGGTCAGTATGTTATAAAGAACGAAAGACTTGGGGAGGCAGTTTATTAATGAAGTCTCGACGAAAGGAAACATGGTCCTTTGCTATCGTGTTGACCATCGGTATTGTAATTGCATTTATTGTTCGTTCCTTTATATTTGCTCCGTATCAAGTACAGGGTCAATCAATGGCTCCAAATCTTGAAGAAAAGAATAAATTGATTGTCAGCAAGATGACCGATGTAAGCCAACTGGAGAGATTTGATATTATTGTGTTTGATGCACCTGATTCAGACGAACAGTATATCAAAAGAGTTATTGGTTTACCTGGGGATAATATCCGTATGACAAATGATATTTTATATATTAACGGTAAGCCACATGATGAAGAGTATTTAAAAAAAGAACGAAAAAATCTCGCCTTCTCGTATACAGGTGATTTTACATTATCTGAATTGACGGGTCATGAGACTGTGCCAAAAGGGTATGTGTTTGTATTAGGTGATAATCGTAAAGTTAGTAAAGACAGTCGATATTTCGGTTTTCTCTCTGAGAAGGAAATTGTCGGTAAAGCCATTTGGAGATACTGGCCCTTGCCGTCAATGGGACGTTTGAATTGAATCATTATATAAAAATCCCGTATAACAGCACATTGTTATACGGGATTTTTGAATGAAAGGATTAAATACGAAACTGTGAAATCAATGTTTGCAAACTTTCGGCTAGAGAAGATAATGCTCGTGAAGCTGATGAGATTTCTTCCATTGAAGCCAGTTGTTCTTCAGTTGATGCCGCGATTTCCTCAGATGCTGCTGCATTATCTCGTGCGACATCAGCATGCTCAGTGGCTGTTCGCGTAACTTCTTGAATTCTGTTAGAGATTTGCTCAGCAATCTCCGCGACATCCTCAATTTGTGGTGCAATATCACGAACGCTTTTGATGACTTGATTGAAACTGTCAGCTGTTTCATTTGATAAAGTCATACCATTTTCAACGTTTACAGAAGCTGTTTCCATTTTGGTGACAGAATGCTGCGTATCAATTTGGATATTCGAAATCAAATCTGAAATTTGGTTGGCAGACTGTTGTGATTGTTCGGCAAGCTTACGTACTTCATTTGCAACAACAGTAAAACCTTTGCCAGATTCACCGGCACGAGCGGCTTCGATTGCCGCATTTAAGGCAAGTAAGTTTGTTTGGTCAGAAATTCCGACGATTACATCGATAATACTTTCAATTTCTTTTGATCGATCATTCAATGAAAGAATCGTTGTATTTGATTCTTTGACAGATTGATGAAGTGATTTCATCTGCTCAACAGATTGTTGTACAGTTTCTCCACCTTTTTCTGCCTGAATTCTTGCATCTTGTGTCAGTTTAGAAACAGATAATGCATTTTCTGCAACTCTTCCAATCCCGTCCGTAATCGTTGCTAGTGTTTCGGCATTTTGCTTCAAGCCATTTTCCTGTGCTTCAGCACCACTGGCAACTTGTTGTATTCCTTCTGAGACATGTTCTGACGCATCGGAAGTTTGTTCAGCACTAGCTGTTAACTCTTCAGAAGAAGCGGCAACTTGCTCGGCACTTACTTCAACTTCGTGAATCACTTTTTGTAAATGATCTGACATATCATTGAAAGAGTTGGATAATTCACCGAATTCATCCTGAGAAGAAATACTAATCCGCTCAGTTAAATCACCATGACTAATTTTGAGAGCTGCTTGATTCAATGTATTTAATGGTTTCACAATTGAACGTGTTATGAAATATACGATTATAGCACCCAGTAGAAGAGCAACTACAAGCACTACAATAATATAATTCATAATCGGTTGAGCAGATTTGGTAACCTCAGAGTCATACATACTGCCAGCAATTTTCCAACCTGTTGTCTCGTCAGTTGTAAAGAACATTTGTTTACCTTTATTATGTAATGTGTACTCGAATTGTCCTGAGTTTGATTTGTAAAGTTTTTTATAGAAAGATTCCTTTGCTTCACTACCAGAATCCTCGTCTGGATGCGAAACAAAGTTATTCGATTCGTCTAAAATCATGACATATCCATCTTTACCTACTTTACCTGCCTTTGCCATTGCATCAATCGTTGTGACTGGTAAATCAATACCGATGACGCCTGAATTGTCAGTTGTTGTCATTGAAATGGTAATCATCATCTCACCTGTTGTCGTATCTTCATAAGGCGTTGTGATAACTGTTTCACCTTTATCTTGAACAGCATCCTCGTACCATGGTCTAGTACGCGGATCGAAATCGTCATCTAATTCAATATCAGGTGCGTGAATGAGTTCTCCGGAATTTGTCCCGACATAGATTGCATCAACTTTGTCATGAAAATACTTATATTGATCCAATGTCTCTTTTAACTGGGAAGCTTGTTTTCCTTTTAAGTTTTTTGCAGTAATATCATTAGATAACTTAGCCATATCATCTATTTGTGGTTTTATATTATTAGAGATGATTTGGCTCATTAAATGTACGTTTGCTTCTGCCTCGTTCATGAGTTGATCTTCAGTATTATCCTTAGCACTAAAATATGCGAGTGTACCAACTGTCAGACTTGGTATAATCAAAACGAGTGAAAAAGCTAGAATTAATTTTTTCTTGACTGTTAAATGTATGTTTTGAAAAAATCGTTTCATTAATCTGCCTCCGAATCTAGTGATGTAGTCTAACGTTATATTGAAAATAATATGTATATCTCTTATATCGGTGTTTTTATGTAGAAGTGTATAGACTTTTGGGAATATAGGTACTTTGCGGAATTTTTCGTTAGAACCTCTTAATTATTGATTCATTCGTTCTTACTTTCTAATTTTGATATATTGGACGTATTGAAATAATGAAATGAAAAAGGAGGCATGATGATGTCTAAGAAATTAAAATATTCAATTGGACAAATGATTACCTTGCTTGTCGTCATCTTCATATTTTTTATGATCGATCGTTACTTCACTGAACACGGCATCGCAACAGGCGCTACAAGTATATATACAATCGCTGGATTACTTTACACGTACTTAGCCTGGCTATACATTACGCTGTTTTTACAGTTCAAGAAATCTCCGAATTGGCTAGAGCATGCCATTTGGAACAAGATGCCGATTCTTTTATTTATCATTGCGTTGATTTCATTTGCAGGGATTATGATTGGTCCGATTTTTGAATGGTTGGCAGAAACTTGGAATGGATTTTTATATGTGTTGTTGATGTATTTCTTTACTTTATTCTTTTTATTTTTAATGACGATGATACACAAAATATCTACAAATAAAGATCAGATTGTTCATATAACCTTTGCCATTGCAGCAATGGTCTTACTATTTGGGATGTTTATGCTTCATTGAGCATTTGTGGTTGACAAAAGATGATTATCGCGATATGATATATCTCGAAGTCGAGATAATTACTTGAAATTATTAAAGGATGTGGCAACTATGCAAATGGAAAGTAGCGAAGACTTGTCACTAAAGCTATTTGTCGTTTTGTCTCGAGCGATGGAATCGATTACAGAACAAGTACAAGCAGATATTAAAAGATATGGGTTAAACCCAACTGAATTTGCAGTATTGGAATTATTATATAATAAAGGTGATCAACCGATTCAAAAGATAGGGGACAAGATTTTACTGGCGAGTTCCAGTATTACGTATGTCGTTGATAAACTTGAGAAAAAGGAATACTTAACACGTAGACCATGTCCAAAAGACCGTCGCGTCACGTATGCAAGTATTACTGAATCAGGTGAATCACTTTTACGTACAATATTTCCAGAGCATACAAAGGCCATTCAAGAAATCTTTGGTGGCTTAAATGACGAAGAAAAAAGCGATATGATTGAACAAATAAAAAAGTTAGGGCTTTATGCAGAGAAGCTTTAATTTTTTTAGCCTAATATCTCGATTTAGAGATAGTTTAAATTGAGATAAAATAAGGTATATGAACATGTAGGTATTTGATTCGAACGAAGTGAGGTGGATTTGATGATGCATTCAATTGATCCGTTGCTACAATCACAAACAGAGAATCACAAATTAATGATTGGTGGAATCATCCCACGCCCAGTCGCATTTGTGACGACACAATCAGATACAGGAATTGTAAATGGGGCCCCTTTTAGTTTTTTTAATGTGGTTTCATCAAGGCCGCCAATGATTTCCCTTTCCATTCAGCGAGAAAAAGGTATCCGAAAAGATACCGCTCAAAATATTGCTTCGACAAAGGAGTTTGTCGTACATGTAACGAGTGAAGAATATATTGATAAAATTAATGAAACAGCAGCTCGCTATTCGCCTGAGGTTGATGAGTTATCAATTTCGGGGATGAATAAAGTAAACAGTGTCAAGCTTGAAACCCCTGGTGTGGAAGAGGCTAAAATCCGTTTAGAATGTGTATTAGAGCATATACTACCGCTTGAAGATGATGAGGGTGTCGTTAGTTGCGACGTCGTAATTGGCCGGATTGTACAGTTTCATATTGCAGATGAGGTATATGATCAGGGCAAAATTAAGCCTGATGCGTTGAAGCCAGTTAGTCGATTAGCGGGGAATGATTATGCCAAGCTAGGT
>DVIO01000131.1 GCA_018711205.1 Candidatus Avamphibacillus intestinigallinarum
CAATATGCTTCAGGTCACAATATGTGATATAAGAGAAAAATTCGTTTGTTGCTTTTTGTGTGATTTATCGCTAAAATAAAAGGTATAATAAATAGCGATATACGTTGACATAGAAGGAGTATGAGTGGATAAATAATACAGAGAAGAAAACAGTGCTGAGAGTTTTCTATATTTGTCGCTACAGAATGTCGTCTATGGAGTATCTCCTTTGAATTTTAGTAAAAGTGAGACGGTGCAGTTCCGTTATAACTGGTGAGTGTACAGGTAAAGCGCTACTTGTAAACAAAGGTGGTACCACGGAATTGCCCTTTCGTCCTTTTATTGGATGAAGGGTTTTTTATTGTGTAAAATGAATAATCTCAAGTAGGAGGATTTAAGTAATGGAGCATAAACCGACATTATCATCAAAATATCACCCACAAGATGTAGAAAAAAATCGATATCAATTTTGGCTCGATGGTGAATTTTTTAAAGCTGGGCAAGACGAAAGCAAAGAGCCGTTTACAATTGTTATTCCACCACCGAATGTGACTGGAAGACTGCATTTAGGACATGCATGGGATACAACGATGCAAGATACGATTGCACGCATGAAACGTATGCAAGGATACGATGTATTATGGTTACCTGGAATGGACCATGCTGGAATTGCAACACAAGCCAAAGTCGAAGCGAAATTACGTGAGGAAGGTAAAAGTCGTTACGATTTAGGGCGTGAGAAGTTTTTAGAGGTTGCTTGGGAATGGAAAGAGGAATATGCAGATTTTATTCGTAAGCAATGGGAAAAAGTAGGGTTAGGATTAGATTATTCAAGAGAACGTTTTACATTGGATGAAGGTTTGTCTGAGGCTGTTAAAGAAGTATTTGTTAGCCTTTATAATAAAGGCATTATATATCGCGGAGAATATATTATTAATTGGGATCCTGTTACACAGACAGCTTTATCAGATATAGAAGTGATCTATGAAGAAACGAATGGTAAATTCTATCATTTACGTTATCCGATTAAAGATTCCGATGAAACAATTGAAATTGCGACAACACGCCCTGAAACGATGCTAGGGGATACAGCTGTTGCTGTCCATCCAAAAGATGAGCGTTATCAACATTTAATTGGTAAAAAAGTAATATTGCCGATTGTCGGACGAGAAATTGAGATTGTTGCCGATGACTATGTGGATAGAGAATTTGGTTCTGGTGCTGTAAAAATTACACCTGCACATGATCCGAATGACTTTGAAATCGGAAATCGACATGACTTAGAACGTGTTTTAGTCATGCATGAAGACGGGACAATGAATGAAAACGCTGGGAAATATGAAGGATTAGATCGTTTTGAATGCCGTAAACAAATTGTCGCTGATCTCCAAGAAGCAGGTATTTTATTCGAGATTGAAGATCATACACACCAAGTTGGACATTCAGAACGTAGTGGCGCGGTGGTTGAACCATATTTATCAACACAATGGTTTGTAAACATGCAGCCCCTTGCTGATCAAGCAGTTCAGATGCAGCAGGATAAAGATGAAAAAGTGAATTTTGTACCTGAACGTTTTGAAAAAACATACTTGCACTGGATGGATAACATTCGTGATTGGTGTATTTCAAGACAACTTTGGTGGGGCCACCGTATTCCTGCGTGGTATCATAAAGAAACTGGTGAGGTCTATGTCGGTAAAGAAGCGCCAGCGGATATTGAAAACTGGGAGCAAGATGAAGATGTCCTAGATACATGGTTCTCATCTGCGTTATGGCCATTTTCAACAATGGGTTGGCCAAATATCGATGAAGCTGATTTTAAACGTTATTTCCCAACCGATGTTCTTGTTACGGGCTATGACATTATATTCTTCTGGGTGGCACGCATGATTTTCCAATCTAAAGAATTTACAAATGAGCGTCCATTTAAAGATGTCTTAATTCATGGTCTAATTCGAGATGCAGAAGGACGAAAAATGTCTAAATCTCTAGGTAATGGCGTTGACCCAATGGATGTGATTGATAAATACGGTGCTGATTCATTAAGATATTTCTTATTAACTGGGTCAACACCAGGACAAGACCTACGTTTCCATTGGGAGAAGGTAGAATCTACATGGAATTTTGCAAATAAGGTCTGGAATGCCTCACGATTTTCACTGATGAATATGGAAGGTTTCACATATGAAGATATTGATCTAACAGGTGAAAAATCATTAGCAGATAAATGGATTTTAACTCGTTTAAATGAAACGATTGACCATGTAACACAAAATACGGATAAATATGAATTTGGTGAAGCTGGACGTTATTTATATAACTTTATTTGGGATGACCTGTGTGATTGGTATATTGAGATGGCTAAATTACCATTGTATGGTGATGATGAAAAAGCGAAAAACACAACCCGTTCGGTACTAGCGTATGTATTAGATCAAACCATGCGTATGTTACATCCATTTATGCCATTTATTACTGAAGAAATTTGGCAGCAACTGCCACATAAGGGTGATTCCATAACAGTGAGTGCTTGGCCAATTCATGATGAGAGTCTAGATGATAAAAAAGCAGCCATTGAAATGGAACGACTTGTTGCGATTATTAAATCTGTTCGTAATATTAGAGCAGAAGTTGATACACCGATGTCTAAACAAATTGAATTATTCATTCAAGCTGAAAACGATGCAGTAGTTGCAGAATTAGAAGAAGAACGCGATTATATTGAACGATTTACGAATCCTTCTAAGCTTGTGATCGCAACTGAAGTGAATGCACCTGAAGAGGCGATGTCAAGTGTTGTCACAGGAGCAGAGCTCTTCTTACCATTAGAAGGTTTAATTGATTTTGACAAAGAGATTGCCCGACTAGAAAAGGAATTAGAAAAATGGACAAAAGAAGTAGAACGTGTTCAAAAGAAATTAAGTAACCAAGGCTTTGTTGCAAAAGCGCCAGAAGCTGTTGTAGCAGCTGAAAAAGAGAAAGAAAAGGATTACTTAGATAAGCAAGCACGTGTAGAGTCACGTTTACAAGAATTAAAAAAATAAAGTGAAAAAGCTAAGGTAGCTCTTATATAGAGTATGCCTTAGCTTTTTAAATATGATCTTTTATATACGTTACATATTCTTTTAAAATATTTAAATCACTAACATGGCTTAACGTTCGTGACCCAACAATATCCTCAATTTCATTAAAATATAAATGTCCGTCCTGCCCGATTAAAAAATCGATCCCAACCATGCCGAAGTCAAAAGCATGAACAATTTTCATAACCGTTTCATATTCACTTTCTGATAAATCATACCATGTCGCCTGTCCACCCAATTTAAAATTTGCTCGATAATCTGTTTTACTCTCACGTAAAACAGCCCCAATCACTTTTTTCCCAACAATAAATACACGTATATCCTTGCCAACTTGAACGTTGGTTTCTTGAATCACTAAATCTGTCGCTAGATCACGTTGTCTGAGCGCATGCCAAGTAGCTGTGGAATCTATCCAATAGACTTCCTGTCCACCACGTCCTCCAGTTGCCTTTACGATGAAAGGGAATCGTAATGGAGGTGTTGTAGGTAATAGATGTTTTTTGAAAAACAATGTATGAACCATCGGAATAGCTAAATCTAAAATGTGTTGATGTGTTAAAGCTTTGTCATTTGCAATCGTTGCAACAGTTGAGGGGTTAAATGTATGGACTCCCATTTTTTCTACATGAACCGTTAATAAAGGTTCAATTGTTCTAATAATCATAAAGTCTGGTAATGCATCGTCCTCGGTCGTCTGGACAAATCGCTTACCATCTTTAAGCCCATACGTTATATTTTCACGTAAAATCAATGTTAGCCTAATTTGCTGTTGATGTGCCTCACTAATAAACCAATCGATATAGGCTTTATTGTCGATGGCATCTTGTTTTTCATAAATGAGCCAACCTGTTTTCAATCACCGCACTCCTTTTGTCTAGAGACTCTAAAATATATTCCAGTATAAAATCAGCACTGTTTATCCCAGTACAATCATATAGATTATGAATATGAGCATTGGAATTTACTTCACAGACAAGGGGATCCTCATCTTTACCATATAATAAATCAACGCCTGCAAAATCAGCACCAATCGCATGAGTTGCTTGAATGGCAACTGTTTTTTCTTCTTCTGTCGGGGTATGAGGCTGCATCGTACCACCGTTTGTAACATTTGCTCTAAAGTCGTCCACAGCAGTTCGCTTCATAGCAGCAACAACTCGATCCCCAACGACCTGTAGACGTAAATCACGACCATAACTTGTTTGAACAAACTCCTGGAAAAAATAAGGAACACCAGCGATGTGTTTCATTTTTTCTTGTAATTCCTGCTCATTATGAATTAAATAAACTTGTTCACCAAAAGAACCGAATGCTTCTTTGATA
>DVIO01000014.1 GCA_018711205.1 Candidatus Avamphibacillus intestinigallinarum
TTTTTGTTCTTGAACAGACAAGCCTGTCGCCTCTTCTATCATTTTGCCTGTGACACCACCAGGTCGTAAAATCGTTGGTGTCTCGGTTGTACAATCCAAAATCGTTGATTCTAATCCAATCCCAGTTTGTCCACCATCCACAATGCCATAAATCCGACCTGCTAAATCTTCTTCTACAAATTGTGCTGTGGTTGGGCTCGGTTTTCCCGAGATGTTTGCACTCGGAGCAGCTAGAGGTCGATTTGTATAGTCGATTAATTCACGCGCTACTGGATGCTGTGGAATCCGAATCGCGATTGTTTCTAGTCCTGCGGTTACCCCTTTTGCACATAATCCTTTATCTTTTAAAATAAATGTTAAGGGGCCAGGTGTGAACACATCAATCAATGTATCCACATAAGCTGGCACGTTTTCAACATACTCATATAATTGCGCCTTGGATGCAACGTGGATAATGAGTGGATTATCCTGTGGACGTCCTTTTGCGCGAAAAATTTCTCGTACTGCTGTCTCTTGTGTGGCGTCTGCACCAAGTCCATACACCGTTTCAGTCGGGAAAGCGACGAGCTCTCCTTGCTGTAACGCTTCTGCAGCCTCTTTTAGACGCTTTTTATTTTGTTCTGTTGCTTGATTGATTGTCCATACATTTGTCTTCATCATCGTCCCTCTTTTCTTCCTAATCTTATTTTAGACGACAATGATTGATTTCGCAAAATGATTCATCCACGAACTTATCCACATTACCCACAGAAAAATGTGGAAAAATAAAACAACGTATGTACTTATGCACAGGTTGTGAATCATTAAAGTCGATGTTATTCAGTTCGGAACAATTCAGAATATTTCAATTCACATAAATTTACTACTCTCCCACAGTTTTCACACAACTTATACACAGCTGATTGTTAATAATGTGGATGAATGCTTAGGAAACTTGATACGTCCACCATTGTCCCTCAATATCATGTTGTACGGTTAATGAATGATGTAACGTTTGCGGATTAAACTGTAACGCCTCTAACAATACATCGACAACAGGCTGATGACTGTGCACATGGACACGTTTCGCTTCTTTCTCTCGAGCGAGTGTCAAGATGGTCTCGATTAAAACTGGCAACTTAGCTGCTTCTTTCTTTTCGATAAAGAGTTGTTGTAACCAATAAGAATCCCCAGCATCAATACTTTCTAAAATAAAACAGCCAATCATACAATCGTCTTTCAGTACGGCATAGCCTGCTTTTTGTAAACGCACACTGTTGATATGTTGATTATTCATGATGAATGTTTCTAATTTGTCGTAAGGTACTTCATTAATACGGACTAAATTCATCATTTCACCTCATTGCAATCTTTTCCAACTACATGCTTACACTATACGCAAGCACTCGCATTTTTATGACAAACCGAGCCATTCTAATAAAGCAAATTTTACTTTTACTTCTTGTTCTGGCTCTTTCATCTCAAGATCATCCTCTGCCGCTTCAACAGTCGTCCCATTTGCAAAGTCAAGAAAACATAATGGCGGGAATAATACACACCACCAATTTGAGCCCTCTCCTTCACCCAGTGTAATCAATACCGCTTCATATTCACCTGCTGGATATAAATACGATCCATAGATTTTAGTAGGAAACTGAACGTTGTCATTATATTTGACCGTAAAGGCTTGTTCAGCATTGTGCTCAGTTAACGTCTCTTCGACAATAGAATCAATCTCTTCTGTTTTAGACGCAATCAACTCACGCGCTTCGTCAATGTCATCAATATCTTGAACCCAGGCAGCAATCTGTTCATTTACCGCATCTCGTACATGACGCTTCACTTGTTGATCCTCGTCCGTATCACTATTAGCTAGAATGCGTAAACGAATCGCTTCATCAGGAATCATTTCATAAGCTCCAATGCTTCGTTCGATCGAAAATAGATGAGGTGCAACAAATAGAATAATAGATAATAGCAATAAAAAACATACGAATTTCTTCACGTTCCTGCCCCTTCCTACAATCTAGTAATAGCCATAGTATAGGCGGCAAGTTCGAATCTTAAACTCGTATGTTCAAAAAATTTATCAAGTTGTGATGGTTACAATCCGGTCATGCCCATTCATATCAGTAAAGACTTGAATCGAGGCGTTTGGAAAATAGTTCTTAGCGAGACTTGGAACCGATTGTCCTTGGTCAAAGCCAATTTCAAATACGATTTGGCCACCAGGCTGTAATATTTGTTTCGCTTGTTCTAAAATTCTTCGGTACGCATACAGACCGTTCTCTTTAGCAAATAGCGCAAGTTCAGGGTCATAATCACGTACGACTTCTGATAGATTGTTTGCCTCTGTATACGGAATGTAAGGAGGATTGGAGACAATCAAATCGACGGTCATATCTTTCTGTAATAAAGGTGCTAAAAAATCACCTTCATAAAAGGTGAGCTCCGCTCCAAGTCTCTTAGCGTTTTCCTTAGCAGTGTGTAAAGCCTCTGGCGAAATATCGGTTGCATAAACGTGATGATCCGGTTTTTCTAGTGCAATGGTTATACCAATAATGCCGCTGCCCGTTCCAACATCGACAATCGTTTGCGGTGTGTCGCTAGACATGATCTCAAACGCTTTTAACAACACTTCTTCTGTTTCTTGTCGTGGAATGAGCACATGTTCATTTACGTGAAATAAACGTCCATAAAAATATTCATATCCCGTTATATGTTGCACAGGTACATTTTCCACGGCATGACGTTTAAGATCTCGATTGAATGATTGTAGGCTATCAGTTGGCATTTCATCTCTTAGCCTCATAAACATTTGCGAACGATCTACTTGTAAATGATGCTGCAATAAGATTTCTGCAATGTTGGGTTCTTTTTGATGTTGTTCTAAAAAAAGAGAAGCCCGTTTCAGGACTTCGTGAATGTGTTCTGCTGCCATATTATTCCCCTATCTCTTTCATACGTTCCGTTTGTTCTTCTAAAATAAGGGCATCAATAAATTCTTCAAGTTTTCCTTCTAAAATTTGGTCTAATTTTTGAATCGTTAAACCGATACGATGATCCGTTACACGGTTTTGTGGGAAATTATACGTTCTAATTCGTTCAGAACGATCCCCTGTACCAACAGCTGATTTACGTGTCTCATCGTACTCTGCACGTGCTTCTTGTTGGAATTTATCATAGATACGAGCACGGAGTACTTTCATCGCTTTTTCTTTATTTTTAATTTGTGACTTTTCATCCTGGCAAGACACAACAATCCCTGTCGGTTCATGTGTTAAACGCACAGCTGACATCGTTGTGTTAACACTTTGACCACCCGGACCACTCGATGCAAAGGTATCTACTCGAATGTCTTTATCATGAACATCGACTTCGACCTCTTCAGCTTCTGGTAGTACGGCAACTGTTGCTGTGGATGTATGAATACGTCCGCCTGATTCTGTTTCAGGTACACGTTGCACACGATGTGCTCCGTTTTCAAATTTCAAATTCGAATACACACCCGTACCATTAATCGTGAAAATAATTTCTTTATAGCCCCCAACCCCTGTTGTATGAGCTTCAATGACTTCTGTTTTCCAGCCGTGGTTTTCAGCGAATTTCGCGTACATGCGGTATAAATCACCAGCGAACAACGCTGCTTCATCTCCACCCGCTGCCCCGCGAATTTCCATAATAACGTTTTTCTCATCGTTTGGATCTTTAGGTAGAAGCAATATGCGAATATCTTCTTCTAGCGTATCACGGCGTTCGGTTAATTCATCCACTTCAAGCTTCGCCATTTCAGCCATTTCAGGATCTGACTCGTCAGCTAGCATCTCTTCAGCACCTGATAGTTCTTCTAAGACCTCTTTATACTCACGATAGGCTGTAACGGTATCTTCTAATCCAGACTGTTCCTTTGAATATTCACGTAATTTGTTTGTATCATTAATGATTTCTGGGTCACTTAATAATTCATTTAATTTATTATATCGATCTTCTAATGATTGCAATTGATCTAACAACGTACGTCCACCTCTTTCGATTAACAGTCTTATTATAGTATAACGAATCGTTCTAGGTCAAAATTCTTTATTATTTAACAATAGTGCTTGTGTGACGCTTGTCCTATTGGTTTTTGCGTTCTTGTATATGAAGTTGCGGTTTATCGGGAACTTCATGATGATGGCGACAGCGCGGTTCATAAGATTCTGCTGCACCTACCTTAATGATTGGATCATGATAGGAAGCCGGTTGGCCATTAATCAGACGTTGTGTTCTACTTGCGGGTGACCCACAAATTGGACAAATCGCCGTGAGTTTTGTAAGGGACTCTGCCATTGTCATTAAACGGGGCATGGGACCAAATGGTTCTCCGCGAAAATCAGCATCAAGTCCGGCACAGATGACTCGCGTATGCTGATTTGCGAGTTGATCAATGATGGCCACGATGCGATCATCAAAAAACTGCACCTCATCTATTGCGACAACATCGATTGGGGCTTCTTCCGTTTCTAGATGATGGTAGATGTCTAAGGCATTTTGGACTGGAATCGCCATTTGCTTTCTACCATTATGTGAAACGACTTCTTTTTCAGAAAAACGTAGATCAATTGCTGGTTTAAATACGCGAACAGATAAATTTCCGTAAGTTGCCCGATTGACACGACGAATGAGTTCTTCTGATTTTCCTGAAAACATACTACCACAAATGACTTCTAGCCAACCATTTTTCATCACTTCATACATGATTTATACTCCTTTTTTCCAAACATTTCTTTATGTAGAAACAAGAAAAACAGGCAAAGGGTCTTTGCCTGTTTCCATGTTTTGTAATGTTGCTTGTGTGTGCGTAAAGAGCTGAACAAGCCCACTCAACACCATAGTCTAGTCCGGTT
>DVIO01000132.1 GCA_018711205.1 Candidatus Avamphibacillus intestinigallinarum
GAATAATCCACAGGTTGCTTGATATAAGTTTCCAAAGTTTCAACGTTGTGTTCAAAAGCTAACTTATCTGGTTGGGCTTTTAAAAACACTGGATGATTGGCAATCACAAGTTTCCTTTCACTAAAGAAAGGATATGTTTCAGCATCTGTGATCACTTCTTCGATAGGTATCTCTTCCAAATCATACAATGATACATTTTGATCATCTGTTTGTGCAACACCCTTTTTAATATGCTGCACAATATTTTGTATGAAATACGATTCTGTACCGTACAGTAAGTATATCGGTTGTATTTTTTTCTGTTTAATTTCTTTTAAGGCTGTAAAATAATCCATGATAATCTCCATTTTCCCTAAACTTGTCCACCTAATTATTATCCTAAACATTACATGACATCTTGGCAAGGGAAAAGAAAATTAAGGAAGAAGTACGATTCGTACAAGTCGTACTTCCTCCATTTATATAAACGTTTTTAAATATAGCCTAGGTCTATACTCAAAAACGGGTTTACGTTTAGTTTGTTAAGTAAACGATAAACTATGGCTGTTAAGTATTTCTATTTAGACACCTTTCTAGACAAATCCACGATTACTGTAGATTTTTTTGATAAAATAATTTATACTAATGATGATATAGGAGGGGTAATTGTGAATGAATTTGAAAAAGATCCACAATCAAAAGTGAATGACGTCCCTGGTGCCATTAAAGGCTTTACGTTTTCATTCGTATTTTTCGTCCTAATCTTCGCAATCGGCGTTATCATGAGTTTTGCTCTAAAATAAAAAAGAGACAAGTCCTGTCTCTTTTTTTATTTTATTAAAAAATGATAAAAATATCCTTCATCCTCTTTAAAACGAAATTGAATGGCACCCATTTTATCCGTCCTCAACACATGTACATTTTCTTGTTCCAAGACATCTATAACCTGCTTAGCCGGATGGCCGTATCGATTATGCCTGCCAACGGATATCATTCCAAATGCTGGTTGATAAAATTTCACAAACTCCTCACCAGTAGACGTTTTGCTTCCATGATGTCCCACTTTTAAAACATCGATTGGTAAGTTTGGATAACTTTGCATAATTTGTTTTTCAGTCGCAACGCCAATATCCCCAGTAAATATAAAATCTTTCCCAGCAAATTTAGCATGCAATACTAAAGAATTTTCGTTAGCAGAATCCGTTTCAATCAGGGGTGTCAATACTTTAAAACGTTGACCTTTAATAGTATAGTCTTTTCCTGCTTCAACTATGTTAACTTTCGCTCCATATAGTTTCCAAGCGTCCAACATCATATCACTTGGTTGATAATATGGAGACACGATAATCTCATCAATACTAAATTTTTGTAACATAAATGGAACACTTCCATCATGGTCTAAATCCTCGTGGCTAAGGAACACAGCATCAATATGTTGAATGCCTCGTTCATATAAATATGGTTTAATCACGTTTTCAAAAACTTTTTCTGTTGGTTTATGGTCTTCAAAGGAGAAGGTTGCCCCTGCATCAATAAACATAACACCCTTTCGATATGGTAATTCAATCACAATTGCGTCACCTTGTCCGATATCCAGCATCGTTACCGAACCTTCTGCTGATAAGTACGGTCTAATCGGTATATATAGTAATAATAAAATAATACATACACCTGTTATAAATGCACGTTTTAGTCGAATGTGGTGAATGAAATACATCATGACGAATAGTAACACGTAATATATTAAAATAAATAAAAGAGGTATCTTACCGGGCAATAATAATGTGGAAATATGACTGGTGGTCAATTGAAGTATATGTAAGAATAGCTCATGTACGGAAACAAATAACGAATCCAGTGCCATCACAAAGGGAAAGCCAATCAACATACATACTAAGATGATACATAATAAAGGGATAACAAAGACGGAAAAATAGGGTATTACAACAATATTTAACACGATAGAAAGAGGTTGGAATTGGTAAAAATACATTAATTGAATGGGAAGTATCGCCATTTGTGAAATAAAACTAATTCTAAAAGCCTGCATCCATCTTGAACGTGTATTGAGGATCCATTGTCTAGATAATAATAATGCAATTGTAACTAAAAATGAAAATTGAAATCCAACATGAAATATATTTTGTGGAAAAATAAGCAACAACAAAATACAAACTATACTAATGATGTCAACTGTATGTAATCGTTGCGTGTATTTTTGACATAATAGAGCCATCACAACCATAAGACTTGAACGCCATACAGACGGCGCTCCACCAGCTATAACTGCGTACATTGGCAAAAATACAATAAGTAACCACGTGGCACTTTCCCTTGTCAGTATATTTGTTTTAACTAAAACCATATACATAATCGATGTAATAAGCCCAACATGCAATCCCGATATGGCTAGTATATGGGATAATCCCCATTCTCTAAATAATTCAACGAGATCTTCATCTAATAAGTCCGTTGAACCTATTAATAGAGCATGTAACCAACTCGTTGTCGTATCGCTAAGTTGACGAGCCGTTTTTTCAAATAAATGATTACGAATGTCGTATAAGCTTTGCAAATACGATGATCCTTCGCATTGAACATCTTCTAGAGATGATATAATAAACTGCTCAGTAATTTGTTGTTTTTCTAAATACTTTTGAAAATCAAATTGGCCTGGATTTGTCGCCATTTGTGGCTTATCCCATTTACCAGTTATGTTGCACGTTGCCCCGTGCCGAATGGTTTTAGGGTATTGTGGTTTTTTAGATGTGGGGAAATATATAACAGAAACTTTCTGTTTGGAGTTCGTTAGTGCAAATACAAAACGGAGCTTTTTTTCATTTTTTGACACAGTACTTTTTACAACGCCTTCTAAAGTGACTTGCTTATCTGTTTTCACTTCTTTTGAAACCGTTATCTCTTCTACATCGTATGCATATATCGCTCCCATACAGCATAATGTAACCATAAATGGTTTAAATGGCAGTCTTTTTAAACTGAATAATAGCATAAGCCAACATAAAAAGATGCCAATAAACCAAATGTTATCAAAATGGTCATAGAACTGTATCATAATAATGCCTAAAGCAACGATATGCCAATATCCTTTCAAAGCATAACCTCACTTATAATTTGAATAATTTTTCTCCGCTTTCCTTTAATTGTTTAAATTGCTCTGATTCAATTGGTAAGCCCTCCAAGGTCGATAACAACTCACTTACATAATGAGCTTTTTCTTCATAATGTTCATCTACTGTTAAGTAATCTAATTCAACTTTTTCTGTTTTTACGCCGACAGTTTTGAATAATTCTTCTGCGAACTTGCTATTTTTATAATCTGCAGCATAATAAATTGTTTTAATCCCACTTTGAATTAATTGTTTAGCGCATTGTAAACACGGAAAATGAGTCACATAAATATCTGCGCCCTCTGTAGCTACGCCAAATTTCGCACATTGTAATAAAGCATTAGCCTCCGCATGAATCGTTCTGACACAATGCCCATCTTCTATATAACATCCTTCATCAATACAATGAACGCCTCCTGAGACACTTCCATTGTACCCTCCTGCAATAATTCGTTTATCTCGAACAATCGTTGCACCGACCATAAGACGCGTACAAGTACTTCGTAAAGCTAATAAATGACTCTGTGCCATAAAGTATTGATTCCAAGAAATACGCTCCATTTTCTCGATTCTTCCCTTTCTCTTTTTTAAACTAGTTTACATGCATTTCTACAAAAACGTCAACATATCACTAAGGGGCTTCAACTTGATCTTGTATGTTTTCGAAGGTTTTTTCGCCAATACCTGAAACCTCCATTAGTTCATCTGCACTTGAGAATAAACCATGTTCCTCGCGATATTGAATAATCGCCTCCGCCTTGGATGGACCGATACCTGTTAAGGAGGTAAGCTCTTCTTCAGTAGCTCTATTGATATTGACTTTTTGCCCTATTTCTGAACTTTGTTGTGCTACCGGCGACGTATTTTCTGTACCTTCACTTACTGTTTCACCTTCTTCTGCTACTAAAATAACCATTTCATCCTGTACATGTTGTGCTAAGTTTACATCTGCTTTTAACGCTGTTTTTGTGAACCCGCCAGCCTTTTCGATCGCTTCTTTTATACGATCTTGTTTATCCATTTCATACACACCAGGTTTCTCAACAGCACCTTTTACATCTACCATGATAACACCCTCTTTACTTGATGATTGTTTTTCTTTTTCTTGATGAGCAGCTGCATTCAGTTGAGAAAAATCATCTGTTTCTATAGAGGATTCAGTATCTCTCACTATATAAAGAATAAATAAAAACAGGATACATGCAAATACAGCAATTATTTGAGTTTTATATCGCAAAATGAGGTTCATTAACATGCCTACTTTCTAAATGTTAGAGAAAGTAATAGAAGTCCAAACGAGGATTCCCTTCAGGAGTGATTCCGAGGATTATACTTTATATGTTGATATAGGTGTAGCATAACATGTTATGCAGAAAATAAAAAATAACTGGAGAACTGTATTTTCCAGTTATTTTTTAGCCAAAAAGAATATTCTTGGTGCATCTTCAATACTATTTTCCATATCTATAGAGGCATCGCCATAGATTTCAATATTTTGAAAGCCAACTTCTTTTAATAAATATTTATAAATCTCAATCGCATATGTTCTTTGATGATGGTATTCCGTGAATTTTCGATATAATCCATTCGGCTCTTTTAAGAAAAAGGTTAGATCATGATACATTTCGCCTGGGTATTGTCCCGGTAAACAAGACCAAATATAGGCAGCATCATCCCTGATATTCGTAAACGTTTCCTCAACATAATATTCAGTTATGAAATCAATTGCATGAACGTCAAAGATAAATATGCCATTTTCTTTTAAGACGTGATATATATTGTGAAACACCTGTCTCACATCCGATTCGTCTACAATATAATTTATGACATCTAAATAGCTCACAACAGCATCATATTCTTTTGAGCCCGTTAGCTTACGCAAATCTTGCTCTATCCAGTTTATCTGCAGATGCTTTTGTTGTGCTTTTTGTTCTGCGATACGAAGCATATTGTTCGAGTAATCAATGCCTGTAACGTCATAGCCTAAGGCTGCCAAGCGTAATGACATCTCGCCTGTGCCAGCTCCAACATCTGCCACATGCTTGCCTTTTATTCCATGCTTTTCAAATAACTGAATGGTGAATTGTAACCAGTCATCATATGGTGCTTCACCGATTAATTCATCATATACGTAAGACATTTGTTCGTACATCATTGTTCGTAACTTTGACTCGGCTTCATATCAATATGAGCTGCATCTCCCCATAAACGTTCTAAATTATAATAAGAGCGTTCTTCTTTGTGGAATACATGACAAATGATGCCATTAATATCAATCAATATCCAGCGACCGCTTTCAAAGCCTTCTAATCGAGTCACCTCTTCACCTTGCTTTTCTACTGCTTCCTTAACAGATCGTGCAATGGCTTGTACTTGTCGTTCATTACTACCTTCACAAATGACAAAAAAATCAGCAATTAGCGATACTTCACTCATGTCTAGCACGCTTATATCTTCAGCTTTTTTATCATCAGCGGCATTTACCACAACTTGTAATAATTCCTCTAACTTCAAAATACGTCCCCCTGTTTTAACCTATTTGTTAGTTCGTTATAAGTATGAATACTGTCAGGATAAAGTGTCACTTTTTTCCCTAATAAATACATATTTGTTTTATGCGCTACCATCCAGGCGGCATGCACTAAATCTTTTTGAGCCATGTCCCGAACGTCTTCCAACCCTGGAAAGTCTCGAGCTGGCTCTATATAATCTGCTACAAAAACAACCATGTCAATATCATTCATATAAGGTCTACCTGTTGTATGATAACAAATGGCATCAATCACAGCTTGATTTGTAATGCCAAGCTCTTTTTGAACAAGTAAAGAGCCAACTGGTCCATGCCATAATTCATGATGATACGCTAGCAAATCTTTTGGTAAACGTTCTTCAATAATCCAGCGATAGAGTTCTTCTTTTGGTCTACATTTAGCATAATCATGAAGTAATGCAGCTCTCTCTGCATCCGCTTGATTTATATCAAAACGTTTCGCAAGCTCAAGTGCAGTATCTCTGACACGTAATGTATGCTCATAACGTTTTTGATCTAATTGTGTGTGTAGCACTCGTACTATTTCATCATTATTCATACAATCGATGCTCCTTAATATACTTGAGCACTAGTTCGGGGATATAATACCGAACAGATTGACGATTGCAAAGACGTTCACGTAGTAAGGTAGAGGATACATCAAACATTGGAATATCTACTATTTCAACCGGATATGCTGTTTCTACACAATACCCCGAACGCCTCACCCCGATTAATGGTATTTCCTTAACAAGTTCATCAATTTTATACCACTTCGGTAAGTACTCAATCATATCCGCGCCAAGTAAAAAATAGAAATCTTCATTAGGATACTTCTTTTTTAACGTTCGAATCGTATCAATCGTATACGATTTTCCTTCTCTTTCAAGTTCAATTGTACAAACTTTAAAATAAGGATTATGCTTTGTCGCTTGATCAACCATCGCAACACGATTTTCAGTTTTAGAAGTCCCTTCCTTATGTGGCGGCGTTGCTGCTACGATAAACCAAATTTCATCTAAATCCAGTAGCAAACGCGTTTCCTCTGCAATCAATAAATGGCCAATATGCGGCGGATCGAATGTGCCACCGTACAGTCCAATACGCCTCATTGTATCAGCGTCCTTTAAAATTTATGGTAATTCAATTTGCTCATTTTCAATTGACTTTTTGTATAAAACAATTTGGTTTCCAATAATTTGTACAAGTTCGGCATTTGTACCTTCTGATAACGATGTAGCTACATCATCTTCATCTTCAATACAGTTTTGTAAAATACTAATTTTAATAAGCTCTCTTTTTTCTAAAGCCTCTTTCATTTGTTCGATCATATTATCACTTACGCCGCTTTTACCGACTTGAAAAATCGGCTTAATTTGTGTAGCTAAACTGCGTAAATATCTTTTTTGTTTTCCTCTTAACATCTCTATTTTCCTCCCATCTGAATTTTTCTTATATATGGCATCGATTAGTTACTTCGTTGCACGTACGCTTTTAATGCTTCATCCATGTTCTCAATGGGGACTTCTTTTCCGCTCCAAATTTCAAAAGCATATAAGGCTTGGTATAATAACATTGCATGTCCATAGTGTATTCTTCCATTATATGTCTTTGCTTCGGTTAAAAATTTCGTATCTAATGGTTTATACACAATGTCACTTACAATTGTTTTTTCTTTTAAATGTTTTAATGATATAATCGATGCTTGAACATTCGGTTCCATTCCAACTGAAGTCGTTTGTATAATCACATCATATTCACCAATCGTAGCCTCAGCTTCCTCCAGTGTTTTGATCCTTGTGTGCACCTTACCGTCATTTAACGTTGCAATCTCTTTAGCAGTACTTACTGTTCGGTTAGCTAAATCAATGGTATGGTAACCAGCCTTCATCAGTGCATAATAAATACCTCTAGCCGCTCCGCCAGCTCCTAGGATGATAATTTTCTGTTCTTTATCTGTTGTTAATTCTGGATATGCATTTTCCAATGAACGTACATAACCACTTCCGTCGGTATTATATCCGATCCATTTCCCATTCACTTGGGCGACCGTATTAACAGCGCCCATATTTTTTGCGTCCTCTGAAAGTTCATCTAAATAAGGAATGATCGTTTCCTTATGAGGTACTGTCACATTAAAGCCATCTAAATTAGCGCTTTTTAATGTCGCAATACGCTCACCAAAATCAGGACCTGGTTCAATGGTGAATTTTTCATATGTTCCCGTTTCGGCAATTTTTTTCATAAAATTTTCATGTATCCAAGGAGACGCCGAGTGTCCTAATGGATATCCAATCAACCCGAGTTTTAATGTCACAATATACCTCCTATTGGATTAATGATTTACGTAAAGCGACCCGCACATGTTTAGGAATATGAACAGTCACAGTTGCATCTCCTTCGATTGCACTAATCCATCCTAAGCCAAAAAACACAATGTCAGTACGTGGTTCTGTAATTTTAAACGTATGTGTCGTCATTTCTGGTAAGATTTCTATCGTTTGATCATCAGGTGGAGATAGTAATTTACCAAGATGCTCATGATATAAGGCATCTGCTTTACTTAATTTGGTCCGATGAATGGGCAATCCATTTGCAAAATAACAAACAAACGACTGACGATCGCCTTTTTCAAAGTCAAATCGACAAAGACCACCTAAAAACAATGTTTGTTCTTGATTTAATTGATATACTCGTGGTTTTATCTCCGTTTTAGGTGTAATAATCTTCAAGTCATCCTTTGAGACATAATGTGCCATCTGCTCAGCATTTACTAAGCCAGGTGTATCAATTAAAGCTGTATCTTCGTCCAAAGGGATTTCTATAAACCCAAGTGTCGTTCCCGGGAAATAAGACGTTGTAATGACATTTTGTTCACCGGTTGTTTCTTTAATAAGTCGATTAATGAATGTCGATTTCCCAACATTCGTCGTTCCGACAATATACACATCTTTACCTTGTCGTTTTTCCTCAATTCTTTTCGTTAATGCATCAATTCCAGTACCTTTTCGCGATGAGATTAAATATACATCTTCTACAGTTAAACCTAATTGTTGCGCTTCTTTTTTCAGCCATTGTTTTAAGCGCTGTTCATTAGTTGATTTAGGTAGGATATCCATTTTATTTCCGATCAACATAATGGGGTTTTTGCCCGTAATCCGTTTTAAGCTAGGTATTAAACTCCCACTCACATCAAAAATATCTACCAAGTGTACAACGAGGCTATCTGTATGCGCTATTGAAGAAATTAAATTTAAAAAATCATCATCTGACATATCAACATCTTGAATTTCATTATAATGCTTGAGTCTAAAACACCGTTGGCAAAGTGCTGATTCATTCTTTAAGGCAGAAGCTGGTGTATAACCAACTGAATCTGGATGCTCGGTTTGTAATGTTGCACCACATCCTACACAAAACATATCCTCAGCCATTCTCATTCCTCCCAATTAATTTTCCCTTTACGACGCATAGACTTCAAAATACGACGTTCTATTTTTCGATTGAACTTTGTAATTGCTGCATCTGTTTGAACAATGGGCACAACAAGAATTGTATACAGTCCTGAACGATTTCCTCCCAATACATCCGTTAAAACCTGATCACCTACGACTGCTACTTCTTTTTTAGACAGTCCCATTTCTTTTGTAGCCTGTTTAAAAGCTTTCTTAAGTGGTTTTTTCGCACGATAACAATAGGGTGTTGCAAGTGGTTCACAAAAATACTTTACTCTTTCTTCATTATTATTAGATAATATGGTTACTTTTATATCATGTGCTTTCATTTTTAATAGCCAGTCTTTTACCTCATCAGTTGCTTCTCTAACATCCCAAGCAACTAATGTATTATCTAAATCCGTAATAATACCTTTAATACCTTTTTCTTTTAATACAAGTGGATCAATCTGGTGAATATCTTTAACATATTCATTTGGCAAAAACAAATTTAACAAATCTTACACCTCGTTCATTTTTTCAAAAACATCTTCTTCTATTATACCGTATACATATAGAATGGTGCTACTTAGAAAATTCTCATTCTAAATCCTCGATTTATGTATAAAATCGTTCGACAAATTCCGTCATCATTTTTATTGTGGATAAGTTTATCAACATATTATGTCTTGTTGTGTCACTCTTTTATTACATAAATTCAGCTTTATTCACAACTTATCTACATTTTTTTATGTTTTTACGCATCTTGTTCACTCTAACTCTATATGATAGATTAAGATTGTACATTCGTAAATGATTTAATTTTAAAGTATAACAATGATTTAGGAGGGCTGTATATGGAACAACTATCTAATGAATTATTATTAGAATCATATCATAAGGCAAATGAATTAAATTTAAGCCCTGATTTTGTTGCTTTAATTGAAGAGGAAATGTGTAAAAGAGATTTGCCGATACCTGTAAAATAAACAAACTATTCGCTTTTGTGAATACATATGAATACATGTTTTACGCAATCCCTTGTCATTTAACAATTGACAAGGTTTTTATTTTTAAAAAGTACTTTATATGATATTCTATAGTTGGTTCGTTCTTTTTATTATGATTGTATTTTTAAACTGTCTGTAATCATATGAAACTACCGATAAATATGTATAAAGAATGATTTATTAGAGGAGAGTTGACGCATGTTACTGGCTATTTTAATACCAGTTATATTTGCTTTCTTTATCCCATTACTAAGCAAATATAAATCAAAAGTTCACACTGGGATTTTTGTCTTTTTTGTACCTTTTGCGATTTTTATTTATTTCGCGCGCTTTATCGGCGCAAACTTCCAAGTAAAAACAGAACATTTAAACTGGATACCTTCATTACAAATGAACTTTGATTTCCAGCTTGATGGTTTAAGTCTTTTATTTGTTCTATTGATCAGTGGAATTGGTTCACTTGTCGTCCTGTATTCGATTTTTTACCTGCATTATAATGAGCAGCTCAAGCAATTTTACATATATTTATTAATGTTTATGACTGCGATGCTTGGTGTTGTATTAAGTGATAATGTTTTTGTCCTATACACCTTTTGGGAATTGACTTCAATTTCCTCATTCTTATTAATTGGGTATTGGCATTTCAAAGAACGGTCACGTTACGGTGCATTGAAGTCATTACTCATCACTGTATTTGGTGGACTTAGCATGTTAGGTGGTTTCATCTTACTTTATACCATTACTGGTACAACGAGTATACAAAGTATGATTGAACAAACTGACTTAATTTTAGACAGTCATTACTTACCACTTGCATTGGGTTTCATTTTAATCGGAGCCTTTACGAAGTCAGCACAGTTTCCATTTCACATTTGGCTACCTGACGCGATGGAAGCACCTACTCCAGTAAGTGCTTATCTACATTCAGCTACGATGGTTAAAGCTGGTATTTATTTAGTCGCACGTTTTTCACCGATTTTCACGTCTTATGAATGGTTCTTTATCATCGTAAGCATCATTGGAATTGTCACATTATGTTGGGGATCTTATATGGCTGTTCGACAAACCGATTTAAAAGCCATTCTCGCTTTCTCTACGATAAGCCAATTGGGAATGATTATGCTTATGCTAGGCTTTGGTACGGAAGCAGCTGTTTTTGCTGCATTATTCCATATATTAAACCACGCAACCTTTAAAGGTAGTTTATTCATGGTCGCTGGTGCAATTGACCACGAAACTGGTACACGTGACATTCGAAAACTAGGTGGTCTGTTTGTGTTAATGCCCTTTACAGCTTTACTGGCGCTATTTGGCACATTTTCGATGGCCGGTGTTCCGCTACCATTTTTAAATGGATTCTATTCTAAAGAACTGTTTTTAGAGGCGAGTCTCAATTTACCAGCAGCTACGAACTCGATAAGTTCGTTACTGATTACAGTCATTCCTTACTTAGCAGTAATCGGTAGCATCTTTACATTTGTGTATTCTATGTATTTGTTTTTCGGTACTTTCTTTGGTACGAAGCATTTCGAATCTTTACCTAAGGAACCACATGAAGCACCAATGGGTATGTTGATCTCTCCATTCATTTTAGTAATGGGCGTCATTTTATTAGGAATCTTCCCTAATCTAGCTAATGGGTCTTTACTTACTCATGCAGCTAGTAGCGTAACCGGTAGTTCAAATCATATGGATGTTCATTTTTGGCATGGCTTTTCAGCTGCCTTTATCATGACACTCATTATTATTGCAGTTGGAACACTATTTGTTGTCACAAGACAGAAATGGCGTGTCGTCTACGATTGGATTCCTGGAAAACTTAGTTTTACAAAGCTATATGACGGCATCCTACGTCAATTAGATGTGTATTCAAATAAGCTCACAACAACTTATATGACAGGTTCTGTTAGACATTACATGATTTATATTCTCGGAGCTACTGTCATTGGTGGTTTTATCACAATCTTTTTAACGAACGGGTTTACAGTTAGCACTGATAACTTAGCACCGATCACAATCATTGAAATCTCAATTGTTGTCATCATGATTATCGCAGCTGTTGCCACCTTATTTGCAAATCACAATTTATCAGCTATTTTAATTTTAGGTGTTGTCGGTTTTGGAACTTCAATGCTATTTGTTATATATCGTGCACCTGATTTGGCTTTAACACAGCTTGTGATTGAAACGATATCAATGGCTCTATTCTTGTTAACTTTTTATCATTTGCCAAAACTAAAAAAACGGACAGACTCTAATAAAACAAAAGTTATTAATGTAATCATTTCAGCGAGCTTTGGATTGTTATTAACCCTTGTCGGTATAGCAAGTCATAGTAATCGATATTTTGATTCAATCTCAGCTTACTTTGTAGAAACAGCTAAAACCATCGGCGGTGGAACGAATATCGTAAACGTCATCCTCGTTGATATGCGTGGTCTGGATACTTTATTTGAAATTACAGTTCTTGCCATCGCAGCGCTTGCAATCCATAGCCTCATTCAATTCAGCAAAAATAAGGGGGCGAAATAATGGAGATTATTATTTGTATATTAGCCGGCATCTTATTTGCGATCGGCGTTTATAATATCTTACAAAAACAATTCTTAAGAATCATTGTTGGAACAACCTTAATCTCACATGGAGCCCATTTGTTCATCTTAACAATGGGAGAATTAAAACGAGGTTTACCGCCCATTCTTACTGAAGGGATTACCCAATATACTGATCCATTGCCACAAGCATTGATTTTAACTTCGATTGTCATTAGCTTTGGAATTACGAGCTTAATTCTCGTACTTGCCTATCGAACTGCTAAGGAAAATGGAACAGATAATATGGAACAATTGAGAGGGAATGAAAATGACTAATCTTGCTGTAATTCCAATCATTCTCCCCCTAGCTGCGGGAGTCATATTAGCCTTTTTACACAATAGAACAAAAGCAAGAGAATGGGTAGCCCATCTATTTGCCGTTCTTTTGGTCCTATTTAATATCTATTTAAATTGGTATGTTGTAACGAACGGTACCATCGTCTTAGAAACTGGGGAATGGAAAGCACCATACGGGATCGTCATAGTGGCAGATTCACTATCAGCCATTTTAGTCGGGATCACCAGCATCATTACGCTTGTATTGGTTTATACAAGTCGAACACAAATAACAGATAAAATGAAGCAAAATTACTTTTATTCCTTTGTGTTTTTCCTAATTACAGGTGTTTCTGGTGCATTTTTAACGGGAGATTTATTTAACTTATTCGTATTCTTTGAAGTATTACTGATGGCATCGTACGCGTTAATTGTAGTCGGTGCTGATAAAGTTCAGTTACGAGAATCGATTAAATATATGTTAATTAACATGTTCTCCTCCGTTATTTTTGTTACGCTTGTTGCTTTCTTATATGCGGTTGTCGGTACAGTGAATATGGCTCAGATTGCTGTACGTGTTCAAGAAGTAAGACAAACAGGCGTACTTACGACTATCGCTGTACTGCTATTCTTTGTATTTGCAACTAAAGCAGCACTATTTCCATTATATTATTGGATGCCTAAATCTTATAGTGTCCCGTCTCCTATCGTTTCTGCGTTATTTGGAGCACTACTAACAAAAGTGGGCATTTACTCTATTCTACGTGTCTTTTCAGTCATCTTTATTTATGATACAGACATTGTACATCAGGCGTTCATTTGGATAGCTGGTTTATCGATGCTCTTTGGTGTTATAGGTGCTTTATCAACAAATAATGTTAAGTTAATTATCGCCTATAATATTATTCCGTCGATTGGCTTTATTTTAATGGGGATTGGGCTATTTACTCATGATAGCTTAAATGGTTCAGTCTACTATTTGGTTCACGATATGATGATTAAAACTGCTTTATTCTTGCTTGTTGGTGCAATCTGTTATGTAGCGGGAACAAGCGATTTAAAGAAAATGAATGGTTTAATTCATACGTATCCCCTACTCGGTTGGATGTTATTTATCGCAGCTTTTGTACTGGCCGGTATTCCACCATTTAGTGGTTTTATTGGTAAAATCATGTTATTACAGGGTGCTTTTGAAAAAGGTGAAATTGCTATCGCAATCATCGCACTTCTCACAAGCTTGCTCATTTTATATTCAATTATGAGAATCTTTATTCATGCTTTTTGGGGTACAAAAGACGAAACAGTCATTAAAAAACCGATAAAAGGATATCTTCCTTCTATCGCTATACTATTAACTGGATCCATTATACTTGGTCTTGGTGCGGAATTACTTTTACCAACAATTGATGCCATCTCAACCGATCTATTAAATCCAGAACATTATATTGATTCGGTTATAAAGGAGTAATAGCATATGCCCTTTCAAATTTTAATGAATTTAATTATTTCATTTATGTGGATGTTATTAAATGAATCTTATACAATTCCCACTTTTATTTGGGGATTTCTCGTTGGGATACTCTTGCTATTCCTATTTCAAAAATTTATTCCAGGACATTTCTATTTATATCGGGTGTTTAAAATTATTGGATTGATTTTAATATTCATTCGTGAATTAATATTATCGAATATCGATATTGTTAAACTTGTGTACAAGAGAAATCTCAATTTTGAGCCTGGCATATTTTCTTATCCATTAGAAGTAAAAAAAGATTGGCAAATTACATTACTAGCCAATCTCATTACATTAACACCAGGTACATTATCTGTTGCCATTTCAGATGATAATTCTAAGATTTTTATTCATGCAATGCACATTGATAATATTGAAGAATCCATACAATCTATTAAAGAAACATTTGAAAAATCAATTATGGAGGTTTCAAAATGAACAGTTTACTGGATTTTTCAGAAAAATTAATTGACATATCGATCCTTATTTCCATTGTCGGTATTTCTCTATCACTTCTATTATTACTATACCGAGTAATGCAGGGGCCCACGAATCCAGATCGAGCTGTTGGACTAGACTTAATCGGTATTAACTTAATGGGCCTTGCAGCATTGACAGCGATGATTTTATTAACAAATAAACTAAATGATGTCATCTTACTAATTGGGATATTATCCTTTTTAGGAACAGTCGGGATATCTAAATATTTGGAAAAGGGTGTTCTCATTGAGCGAGATATGGATTAATATTACCGTTAACTTTCTAGTCGTGATTTTTTTACTCGTTGGTACATTTTTCATTCTATCAAGTTCAATTGGCGTTATTCGTTTTCCTGATGTATATACACGACTTCATGCAGCGACAAAAGCATCTACATTAGGAATTTTCACTTTACTCATTGCAACATTTTGCTACTTATATGTTGCTCATGACGTCATCAGTGGCAAACTATTACTCGCCATTTTATTTATTTTACTGACAAATCCAGTTGCAGGTCATATGTTGTCTAGGGCAGCACATAAAAATGGGATCAAACCTCTCTTAAAACACCGTGAAGACATGTATGAAAAAGAACTTGATGAACATCATCATTAAAGGTTATGTATCTAAAGGTACATAACCTTTTTTGTATAGACAGGCAACTTCTGTCTTCTATATTCATACGATAAAACATCCTGTATCTATTCTTAAGGAGGTTTTATATTGTCGAGTATCTTAAGCTTATGTACACTTTTCTTCAAAGAAATGATGTTTTTTATCTCATATGTCAAAAATCAAGCTTTCCCTCAACCACTATCCAAAAAAGAAGAAGAATTGTATTTGAAGCAGATGCACGAAGGGAATGAACAAGCGCGCAACAAATTAATTGAACATAATTTACGATTAGTCGCGCATCTTGTCAAAAAATTTGATAACACGGGAGAAGAAACAGAAGATCTTATTTCGATTGGAACCATTGGTTTAATCAAAGGCGTTGAGAGTTTTAAACCAGGTAAAGGTACGAAACTCGCTACATATGCAGCTCGATGTATTGAAAATGAAATTTTAATGTATTTACGAACATTAAAGAAAACCAAATTAGATGTTTCATTGGAGGAACCGATTGGTCAAGACTCTGAAGGGAATGAATTAAATTTATTAGCTATTTTAAAAGCGGAAAATGTTAATATTATTGAATTTATCCAAAAAAATATGGAAATCTCACAAATGCAACAGTTCCTAAAAATATTAGATCCAAGAGAAAAAGAAGTTATTGTGTATCGTTATGGATTAGCAAATTATAAAGAGTTAACACAGCGTGAAATTGCAAAACAATTAAATATTTCTAGAAGTTATGTTTCCCGTATCGAAAAAAGAGCCTTAATGAAAATCTTACGAGAATACTATAAACATGAAAAACAATATAAAAGATAAGCCAAAAAATAATGGATAAAAGCATAAATAAACGCTTTTATCCATTGTTTTTAATATGTTTTTAAAAATTCTACAATAAAATTACTAGCATTTCTAGCAGCGGTATCTAAAAATTCATCAAACGATATTTCAGATTTTTTACCTGCTATATCAGATAGAGCTCGAATGACAACAAATGGAATTTCATATTGATAACAAACTTGCGCTATTGCAACAGCTTCCATTTCTGCGGCTAACATATCTGGAAAACGCTGTCTTATTTCTGTAACGCGCTCAGGGTCTGACATGAAAGAATCTCCAGTTGCAATCAAGCCAATTCTACTTTTTAAATGTAAGGTATCATTTACGTCTTTTACTTTCTTAATTAAACGTTCGTCTGCTTTAAAACGTGGAGGCATACTCGGGACTTGTCCATATTCGTAATCAAAAGCTGTCACGTCTACATCATGATGCACAACTTCATCAGAAATCACAATATCTCCAACTTCTAAATCATCTGCAAATCCACCAGCAGAACCTGTATTAATGACAACAGTCGGTTTATAGGTGGCAAGTAAAATAGTTGTTGCCATAGCCGCGTTCACTTTACCTATACCAGACTGTAATAAAATAATGTCTTTATTTTCTAATTTACCTTGAATGAAGTGACAATTCGCTATCGTCTGTTCTGATTGCTGATGCATCATCGATTTTAAAGAGGCTACTTCTTCTTCCATCGCGCCAATAATTGCTATCATATCCTCCACCTCCTTTATGGATTATCATAGATCATGAATTACTTTTTATCATTTTCTTTTAGCATCTCTACTTTTGTAGGTTTCCAACCTTTTTCATCTACCCATTCTATATTTACACGATATACTTCAGATTGGTCTCGATTATTCGAAATAGTTGCTTCTACTTTTTGATCTCCAGCCCGTGATAACCACCATACAGTCATATCTTCAATACCCGTCGCAACAGTAACGGCTTCTTCCATTTCTTTTCTATCTTGTGAACCATCATCATAATTTACTGTATGTGGACCAGATTGTTCAGTTCCAATAGGTTTCCAGTTCCCAGTAAAGGCTTCAGCTACATTATCATCGTCAGATTCAACACTTTTTGTTTTCACATCATCATTACTCGCTTCTTCGTCCTTATCTTCATCTTTCGCTTTATCCTTATCCGAGTCTTTATCTTTTTCTTTATCAGCGTCATCCGTTGATTCTTTATCTTTATCTTCTTTTTCGTCTTCTGATTTGTTATCATCATTTTTGATGAATTCGTCCTCTGCCTTATCTTCATCATCTGGTTCTTGTTTTTGTGTTTCTTCAGTATTTTCTGTTGGAGACTTACTATCCTGTTCTTTATCGTCTCCCCCACTGAGGAACAATATAAAGATTAATACGACGACTAAAACAATTGCTGCTATAACTAAATACGTTAAACGTTTTGTATTTTTACGTCGTTTTTCAAATTTGTTTGATCGAGATCTATTCGAATCGTATTTCATTATAAAATCCTCCCTGCAACATCGCTCTATTTCTTCATACTACTCAAAATAAAATGATACTATTTTGTAAACCTATATGTACATGATATTAGAACGATTCATATCATGCATAACATAAAAAAAGACTGGGGTAAAATCTAACGAATACATACAAAACGAACCAATCATAAATGGAGTAACAAAAATATTTACCCTAATTATTTTAAGCTCGTCTTTAATAAATTTCCATAGTCGTTATCCCAGCCTCTTTTTATTTTATTTAATTTAGTCTACTTTAAGAATTTCTACTTCAAATTCTCCACCAGGTGTTGGTACATTTACAACATCTCCAACTTCTTTTCCAATCATTGCTTTCGCCATTGGTGAATCATTTGAAATTTTCCCTTCAAATGGATCCGCTTCAGCACTACCAACAATTAAATAAGTTTCTTCGTCTTCATCCGGTAGCTCTTTAAATGTTACAGATTTTCCAAGACCCACAACATTTGGGTTTTGATTATCATTTTCGATAATCACTGCATTTCTAATCATTTGTTCTACTTGAACAATTCTTGTTTCTACAAAAGCTTGTTCGTCTTTAGCCGCATCGTACTCAGAGTTCTCTGAGAGATCACCAAAATCACGAGCGACTTTTATTCTTTCAACAACTTCTTGTCGTCTATCTGTTTTAAGATATTCTAATTCTTCCTCTAGTTTCTTCTTCCCATCTTCTGTCATATAATAACTTTTTTCAATAGCCATATTAACTCTCCTTTTAGCAATGATACGCATATTTTAATGTAAGTTTATTTTTAATCATATTTACACATAATGTATGCTGCTCTGTTTCTTATAGTACAGATTTATCATTGATTTACAATGCTTATTTCGATTATTCATCATACTATTGTTTAATTGAAATCGCAACACCATCACCTACTGGCACAATATTTGATATGTATGAGGGATTTTCAAATAACATATCATTGTAACGTTGCAATTTCTTTACCATATTAGCATATCTTTTAGGGACATCTGAATCATCAATTACATAGCCTCTAAATAATACATTGTCTGTAATGATGATACCCCCAGGTTTTAACAACACATCAGCCGCTTCAAAAAATTTCTCATATTGCCCTTTACTTGCATCAATGAAAACACAATCAAATAATATTTGCTCGTTTATCATCTTATCCATTTCAACGTGAGCATCACCCAATATAAGCTCAAATTGCTCATATACGCCAAAGTCTGAGACATTTGCTACAGCCCTTTTGAATCGTTCTTCATCACGTTCAATTGTTGTGATAAATGCCTCGGGTAACACATCATGCATTCTTAACGCTGAATACCCAATAGCTGTTCCAACTTCTAATATGCTTTTCGGTTGATGTAACCGTAGTATTTGTAATAAATACGCTATCCCGCTTTGTTCCATAATGGGCACATGCTTAGATTTTGCTTCTTGTTCTAGCTTGTCAATCCATTCTGGTAAATGTGAGGAATGTTTCTGTAACAGACGGTCGATATATTGATTCGATTCAATATTCATATTTCATACCCTCTACTATATTATTTAATGTAACGTTCTTTTAATTGAACATGTTCATCATGCGTTTCAGCAAAATGAATACGTCCTTTTGAATCATGTAAAAAATAAAGATTTTTTGTTTTTTTCGGATGTAAAACTGCCTTTAACGATTCCTCTCCGAAGTTCGAAATCGGACCAACAGGCAATCCTTTGTGTATATACGTATTATAAGGAGACTTCACTTTTAAATCCTTTAAAGTTACTTTATGCTTATGTTTTCCTAATGCATAGAGAACTGTTGGATCTGTCTGTAATTTTATATTTTCAGACATTCGATTGTAAAAAACACCAGCAATTTCTTGTTGCTGATCACGTGCACCTGTTTCTTTTTCTACTACCGAAGCAAAGGTAACTGCTTCATGGATCGTCAAATCTTTATCTTTCATATCATCTACATAAGGCAAAATCACTTTTTCCGAAGATTTTAACATACGTTCTATAACCGTTTCTATAGACGGACTTTTCTCATTATAATCGTACGTTGCGGCAAATAAATATCCTTCTAAAGGATTTTTAATATCCTTATTCAGAATATCTTTTGTTAATAAATCAGGATGCTCTTCCATAAGTTCTTTGATATATGTAGGATCATTTGCTTTCTTTAAAAAGTCTTCTTTTGTAAAATCCATTTTATCAGCATATGTCTCTGCAATCTCTTCGAGGGTTTTCCCCTCAGGAATAGTCACACGATGTGCGGCACCTATGATTGAATATCCTTTTTGCAAAGAAGTTGTGATTTCATCTAGATTCATGGATGGATTAAATAAATACTCACCAGCTTTAAAGCCCGATTCTTTTTTATATTTCGTGTAAAAACGAAATACTCGTCCATCCTTAATAATTTTCTTTTCCTCTAAAATATTCCCAATTTCTGCAGGTGAAGAACCAATTGGAATCACCACTTCGATTTCTTCATCTGAATTAGGATTAGCTGGTTTTAAGGCAGATTGAATATATAAATAGCCTGATATCGTACCAATGATTATAATCGTTACGATTGATATAATCATTATAAACACAATTTTACGTGTTTTAAATGATTCACCTGTTGATTCATCATGTTTTGATTTCATTTTCCATCGCATAGGGTTATACGCCCCCTGTTATTGTTCATCATTCACCTATAGAAATAAAAGGTAAAGCCCTGAGTTCATCACAGGTACTTTACCTATCTGATTTATGACAATTCGTCTTCATCAATTAACGTGTTCAATGTTTCTTCGACAATTTCCCATTCTTCATCTGAATCTATCGGGAATAATGATAAATCATCTTCTGCTGATTCTTCATAACGAAAAGCATATAAATCAACTTGTTCTTCTTCACTTTGATCAACTGGAATAACAGCAATATAACTTTGCTTTGTATCATCTACCTCGAAGGTATAAAGCACCTCAAATAAATGTTCTTCACCATTTTCATCTGGGATTACAATTTTTTCGTTTGCTTCTAGTGGCATTATATTGCCTCCTCATATTGTAGTTGAATCTAAATAACTTTGAAGAATAAGTGTTGCTGCCATTTTATCAATGACTTTTTTTCGTTTTTTTCGGCTCATATCTGCTTCTAATAATACTCTTTCAGCAGCCATCGTTGTTAATCTTTCATCCCATAGTACAGTTTCCATCCCAAAAGCATCTTCAAAATATACTTTGAATGTTTGAGAGAATTCACCACGTTCGCCAATTGTTCCATTCATATTCTTTGGAAAACCAATAACTGTTTTTGTCACTTCATGGGTTTTAATAATCTCTGTTAATTCTTGTTCTGCTGAGGTAATATCAGATCCATTCCACTGAATGGTTTTGATACCTTGAGCCGTCCAACCTAACGCATCACTTACTGCAACACCTATTGTTTTAGAACCAAGGTCAAGACCCATTACTTTCATTCTTTGTTGCCTCTCTTTTCTTTTATATAGAAAGTAACAAGTTCTTCGATGACTTCATCACGCTCTATTTTACGAATTAAATTACGCGCATTATTATGTCTTGGGATATAGGCAGGGTCACCTGAAAGTAAATAACCAACAATTTGATTAATTGGATTATATCCCTTCTCCTCAAGCGCTTCATGCACACGTAATAAAATGTCTTTTGTATTTTGATCAAATGGCTCCTCTGAAAAATCAAATTTCATTGTCTTATCAATAAAGCCCATTATGACACCTCATTTTCGTTCTATACTTTCTGAATCCTATTCTATCATGTTTCAGATATTAATAATATGATTTTGTATAGAAGTGTGCACTTTATCATTGATTTAGCGTGTCTTTAATATAGTCTTTTGCTACTAATAAAGCATCATTTATCTTATTGGGGTCTTTTCCTCCGGCTTGTGCCATATCTGGTCGTCCACCACCACCGCCACCACAAGCTTTTGCAGCGGCTTTAATAAGATGACCCGCATGAAATCCTCTTTCCACAAGATCTTTAGATACACCAGAAGCAAGTTGTACTTTACCATTTTGCTCTAATGCCAATAGAATAATGGAAGAACCTAATTTATTTTTCAAGTCATCAATCATATTACGTAGTTGATTCATATCTTTCACATCAACTTTTTCAGCAAGCAATGGAACACCTTCAACATCTTGTACTTGTTCCGTTAAACTACCAGATTCTAGATTAGCCAATTTTGTACTTAATGATTCATTTTCTCTTTCCATATCTTTCATTTCATCATATAAATGGTGCAAACGTTCTGGCACTTGCTCATCAGTTGTTTTTAACATTGTCGAAGCTTCATGTAATAAACTTAGCTTATTTGAAATCCAATTATAGGCTGCTTCACCTGTCACAGCTTCAATTCTTCTTGTTCCTGCACCAATACCAGACTCTTGAACAAGTTTAAAAATACCAATTTCAGCTGTATTATTTACATGGCATCCACCACATAATTCTATACTATAGTCACCGATTTCGACAACTCGAACAACATCACCATATTTCTCACCAAATAATGCCATTGCGCCCATAGCTTTTGCTTCTTTTATATCTTTATGCTCAATCACTAAAGGAATCTCTTCCCAAATTTTTTCATTCACAATTTGTTCGATTTGTTCCAATTCTTCAGCTGTAATTGCTTGGAAATGGCTAAAATCAAAGCGTAATCGTTCTGGTGTAACAAGTGAACCCGCTTGATTCACATGTGTACCTAAAACATCTTTTAATGCTTGATGCACTAAATGCGTTGCTGTATGGTTTTTAACAATGTTATTACGGAAACGTTTTTCTACCGCTGCTTCAACGATATCATCTACTTGTAACGTACCTTCTTTAATAATAACTTGCTGCATGAATTGACCTTTAGGCGCTTTTTTCACATCCTGGACAAATGCTTTACCATTTTGATGGTAAATCCAACCTGTATCGGAAATTTGCCCACCACTTTCAGCATAAAACGGAGTTTCACGTAATAACATGAATAGCTCATCGCCAGCAGTTGCTTGATTCACAAATTCACCATTATGAATCATCTTAACAATTTGTGTCTCAATAGATTGATTCGTATATCCGACAAATTCTGTATCAACATCAATCTTCGTTAACACTTCATCCTGCACGTGCATCGATTCAACTTGTTGTCTAGCATTTCTTGCACGTTCCTTTTGTTTATTCATTTCTGTTTGATAACCTGCTTCATCAATGGT
>DVIO01000133.1 GCA_018711205.1 Candidatus Avamphibacillus intestinigallinarum
GGTAAGTGGATTTTCCCCGCTTCGTATAAAACACGTTCATGTAAACGAATCAAGCCTGAATCAGGTTTCGTCAATCCGGCAATCGCATTTAAAATAGTCGTTTTCCCAGATCCAGAGGGCCCGAATAAGGCGATGATCTCATGACGCACCGTAAAATCAACTGAAATTTGAAAATGTGGGAGTTGCTTCTGTATGTGAACTTCTAGCATATTCATTCTCCTTTAGCGATTGGCTCGCATATGTCTTTCCATATTACGTCGACTCCACCAGTTCAACCATAAAATAGCTGAGAATCCGAGGGCAACAATGATCATTACCCACACTTTGGCCTGTTCCATATTGCCAGAATCGACTGCAAAGTAAATGGCAAGGGGAATCGTGTCTGTGACGCCTTTTATATAACCAGCAACCATTAGAGTCGCTCCGAATTCACCTAAGGCTCTAGCGAAGGTGAGTACAAGTCCCGATAAAAGACCAGGCCAAGCGAGTGGAAAAGAGATTGTCCAAAAAATACGCCACTCAGAAGCCCCCATCGTACGTGCGGCATTTTCTATATTCGCATCATATTGTCTAAAAGCCGCTGCCGCGTTTTGATACATTAGTGGAAAAGATACAACAATAGCGGCAATCAGCACACCCCACCAAGAAAAGACAACCTGAAAATCAAACCACTCAATCAACCACTTGCCAATGAATCCATTCTTGCCAAAAGCATATAAGAGTGCGAATCCGACCACTGTTGGGGGGAGAACGAGTGGTAAAAGAATAATCGCCTCAATGATACTCTTGCCCCAAAATTGCCGTCTTCCCATAAGGCGTGCAATTAAGATACCAATTATAAATACAATGATTGTCGCAATGAATGCCGTTTTTAATGATAAAAACAGGGGCGAAAAATCCATTTCGTTCATAAACCATCCCTCTTTTAAGGTTTTTGGAAACCGTATTTCTCTAGTTTTTCTTGTCCTTCTTCAGATTCCAAATACTTGATAAAATCCTTCGCTTCTTTTGCATGCTTCGAATCTTTAGTCACGGCAGCAGGATAAATAATCGGTGCATGGAGATCTTGATCAGCTGTATCGGTAACGGTTACTTTATCAGATGTTTTGGCATCACTTCCGTACACAAAGCCAACATCTGCATTACCTGATTCAACATATGTGAGCACTTGGCGTACGTCTTTAGCCATAATAAAGGAATCTTGTAAGTCGTCCCATTTATTTAAGTTCGTTAATGTTTCTTTTGTATACTTACCTGCAGGTACACTTTCTGGGTTACCAATCGCAATTTGCTTGACGTTGTTACCATTTAATTGTGCAATTTTTTTAACGGCGGCGGGTTGTTTCTTCTGTGTAATAAATACAATACTGTTTCCCGTAACGTCTTGGCGCGTGGCTGCGTCAATTTCTTCTCCTTTTTCTAGCTCATCCATCCAGTCCTCATTTGCAGAAATAAATACATCAACAGGTGCGCCTTGTTGGATTTGTTGGGCGAGCGTTCCTGAGCTACCGAGATTGAATTTAAATGTGACAGGATGATCTTTTGTATACTCTTTTTCAATTTCCTTTAAAGCGTCTGTTAAGCTAATGGCTGCGGATACCGTAAGTTCAACCGATTTTTCAGTCGTCTGTTTGCCTTTATGATCTTTGGCACCGGTTTCTTGATTACTGCAACTAACTCCAAACAATAGTAGAATAGAGATGAGTAGAAAGAGATACGTTTTCTTCAACAGCATAAACCACCCTTATCATTTTATAATTGGTTATAACTAATTATATCTAATTATAACGAGTGATGAATCGGAAGTAAATTATAAATGTAAGAATTTTTAAACATATTGAGGTGTTGGCAATGGCTCAAGATGAATCGTACACAATTGAAGAAATTTCCCAAATGTTAAAGGTTTCAAAATTAACTGTGTATGACTTAGTTAAAAAAGGTGACTTGATTGCATATCGCGTAGGTAGGCAAATGCGCATCGATGAAAAAGAATTAGCTGCCTATAAAAAACGGAGTCAAGAAGGTAGTACACTATCTCGGGAAGATCGGCAAGAAAATATAGAATCTGTCCGGAATATTGTGATCAGTGGGCAAGACCATAGCTTGGATATATTCTCACGTGCTCTAGAGCGAGTTGAGAAAGGATATCAGCCACTTCGTTCTCAAGTGGGAAGCTTAGATAGTTTGATTGCTATGTATGAAAATAGGGCGGATATTGTAAGTACACATTTATATGATGGAGAGACGGATTCGTATAATATTCCATATGTACGTAAGTTGCTCGTGAGTAAATCGTTTATTGTCATTCATTTTATCTCACGACAAGCTGGATTTTATGTCCAAAAAGGGAACCCGAAAGAGATTTATAATTGGTCAGATTTAGCTAGAAGTGATGTTAAGCTGGTGAATCGTGAACCAGGTGCAGGAGCGCGCGTATTAGTTGATGAAATGCTGCGAACACATCAGATTGCAAAAGAACAAGTTGATGGCTTTCGAAATGTAGAAACGAGTCATGCAAGTGTCGCAAGTCGTATTGCGGCAGGAGATGCTGATGTAGGGGTAGGGATTGCACAAGCGGCAGAATCAGCAGATGTCGATTTCTTACCACTGATTACCGAAAGCTATGATTTGGTTATGTTACAAACAGAGGAAAACAAAAAGTTAATCGATTATGTTCAAACGATTTTAGCAAATAAAGATTTTCAAAAAGAATTAACGACACTCGGTTATGATATTAAAAACATTGGTGATATCATGTACGAACAGTAAATCAAAAAGGATGGGATGAATATGGCAGAACATCATTTTCACTTAACAGCAAAATGGCCAGGCGGTCGAAATAATGTTGGAACAATTGATGCAGGACAGTTGAAGACAGAAGTATCTGTTCCTGAAGAAATGGATGGACCAGGCGTCGGAACAAATCCCGATGAGATGTTACTAGGGGCAGCAGCAACTTGCTACATCATTACACTTGCGGCGATGATTGAGCGTACAGAACTGCCTTTAAAGCATATGTCACTTACTTCAGAGGCGATTGTTGATTTTACAAAAGGGGTCATCACGTTTAAGAAAATCATTCATCGCCCAGTTGTCGAACTAGAGGCATCGAGAACGGATAAAGAATTTAGAAAGCTAGAGCGATTAGTAGAGATGGCTGAATCAAGTTGTATGATTTCTCGAGCACTTGCAGGTAATGTAGAAATCACGTTAGAACCAACCTTGTTATAATCATTTCGAGATTGGTCTAATGGTAATTTAGTCAAGTTTATTACAAAACGATATCATTTGTTGCGAGTGACTTACGTTCCATTTACGTTTCATTTAAATGCTTATAGTTTTTTAAAAATCGGGGTACAGTGAATGTAGATGTGATTTTTCTTATAATGATTTACAAATATGAAAAGCACCTTAGATTTTAAAATAACTAAAGGATGATGAGACTTGGAAAGAAATGCGTTTTTCGATAATGCGAAAGTGTTGCTAATCTTTCTTGTCGTATTCGGACATTTGATACAACCTTTTGCGAGTGAATCACTCGGTATCCATACAATATATATGTGGATTTATACGTTCCACATGCCGGCATTTATCTTTTTGTCTGGTTTCTTTGCTAAAGGTTCAGGGAATAAGAAATATATATGGAACTTGGCTAAGAAACTACTACTGCCGTACTTGATTTTCCAAATGGTTTACTCAGGATATTACTTCTTCATTGGTAAATCAGGATTGGAATTTAAAATCTTCCATCCACAATGGGCACTATGGTTCTTATTCAGTCTATTT
The DNA here is from genome assembly GCA_018711205.1 of Candidatus Avamphibacillus intestinigallinarum. GTDB lineage: Bacteria > Bacillota > Bacilli > Bacillales > Amphibacillaceae > Avamphibacillus > Avamphibacillus intestinigallinarum. The sequence continues at coordinate 3,787 of DVIO01000133.1, forward strand.
TGCTGGCATATTCTATTAACAGTATTTAAAAAAATACCAGCTTCAGTTGGATTATTGTTAACCATTGCAATCGGTGTCGGCATCGGCTATTTTGCAGAAATTGGTGCAGAGTTCAGTCTATCTAGGACATTTGCATTCTTCCCATTCTTCCTAGCAGGTTACTGGATGAATGAAGAACGACTCAGCTTCTTGAAACTCAAATCGACAAAAGTGTTAGCAGTTGGTGTGATGGCTTTTGTAGCTGTGTTTATGTACATGTTCCCAGATCTCAATTCAGACTGGTTCCTAGCATCAAAATCTTATGAAACACTTGGATACCCAGTAATGGGTGGACTCTTGCGTGTAGGGGTTTATACACTAGCAGTCGTCATGTCGATCAGTGTTCTTACGTTCGTGCCATCTACGCATAATCTCTTTACGAGTTTAGGGGCACGTACGTTGTATGTGTATCTATTACATGGCTTTTTCATTCAATATTTCCGTGAAGCGGATTTATTTTACGTGAATGATTTTGTTGACTTGATTGGACTTGGGCTGATTGCCTTTGGTATTGTCATTTTCCTATCAAGTAAACCAATTATGAGATTGGGCCAACCATTAGTAGAAGGACGCTTCACGAAATTACGTGACTTTTTCAAAAGCCGTGCACATACAATGAATACCACGTCTTAATGTTCTCTAGCCAAGTGAACTTTTAGTTGGGGGTGTTCCTAATGAAAGTTTGTGTATTTGGAGCAAGTGGTTATGTCGGTGCATCTATTTATGAAAAAATTAAGCAACGGCAAGAACTAGAAGTGATTGGTACGTATTTAGAAGAAGCGGTATTTAGTAATTTAGTACGTTTAGATGTGAATGAGGCAGAAGAATTCTCTCAGTTCTTTAAGAAAGAACGTCCCGATATCGTCGTGTGGTCTGTGATGTCAGGCCCAGAGGAAGGGAAGGTGAGTGACCAAGGTTTGATTCACCTGATTACCCATCTAGAGCCGAGTACGAAGTTAATTTATATTTCATCTGATTTTGTGTTTGCAAGAGGAAAGGGGCCTTATTTTGAAGAGGATACCCCATCACTCTTACCAGAAGACCATCCGCTAAGCAATTACGCAAATGCAAAAGTTAAAGCTGAGAAGTTTATTCAAAATGAACTAACCAACTATTTGATTTTGCGTTGCGGTCCGATATATGGCAAAAATGTGCTTGGCAAAAAGGATACCCATACGATGCAACTGGATACGTATGTACAACGCGGGGAATCTGTTGCGTTTAGAGATGATTTGATTCGGACATTTGTCCATGTAGAAGATATCGCTAATGTGGTCGATGAATTACTGGGAACGAAACGAACTGGCATATTACATGTTGGACCCGAAAAGGAAGAGAGCTTCTTTGATTTCATGCAAAAACGCGCACGGCATTATGGGCTCGATCCGAATTTGATTACGCGTGCAGATCCTAAAGTACAACAAGTGAATAGTCCGAAAAATATTGCACTCGTAACGGACCGAATTTCTCAAGTGGTGAGAACACCGATGCGCTCATGAAAAAACACCGTCATTTTTTGACGGTGTTTTTATTTTAAAATAGAATATGTGCGACAATGACGATGATTGGCAATGTAATAGCTGTTCTTAGTAAGAAGATAATCATCAAGTCTTTAATGTTAACGGGGATTTTCGAACCTAATAAGAGTCCCCCAACTTCTGAAAGATAAATCAATTGTGTAACAGATAATGCAGCAATGACAAAACGCGTAATTTCTGCATCAATCGAAGACCCAATTACAGCGGGTAAGAACATGTCAGCAAACCCAATTAAGATCGTTTGTGAAGCTTCAGCTGCCTCAGGTAATTGCATCCACTCTAAAATTGGAATGAATGGAACGCCGAGCCATTGGAAAAATGGCGTATACTCCGCAATAATCAGTGCTACTGTACCAAAAGCCATTACGACTGACGATACACCCATCCACATATCAAGAACGTTTTCGCCACCTTGTTTGAAAAAGAGATACAAGCTGGATTCTTTTCTACTCCGTTTGATTGCTTTTTCATAACCATAAGAAAACACATGATGTCCCTCTGGAATGCTTTCATCTATTAATTCTGTACTTCCGTCCACATACGTATCAGGTTTTTTAGATAACGGTGGGATACGTGGCATAATCAGTGCTGCCACAAAACCAGCAAGTAATACCGTTAAATAAAACGGAACGAACATATGCTGTAAGCCGACTTCTTCAATGACAACAAGCGTAAATGTAATCGACACAACTGAGAAAGTCGTTCCAATAACTGCTGCTTCTCGTTTTGTATAAAACCCATCTTCATATTGTTTACTCGTTAACAGCACACCGATTGTTCCATCCCCAATCCATGAGGCAAGGGAGTCAATAGAAGAACGTCCAGGTAATTTGAATAAAGGACGCATAATCAGTGTGGTAAATGTACCGAATAATTCCATTAATCCAAAGTTCATCAGTAAGGGTAAGAACAACCCAGCAAATAAAAATATTGAAAATAATGAGTGCAGTAAACCGTTTAATAATTGCCCACCAGTCGAGTCGCCCCAAATGGCTTCAGGTCCGATTTCGAAAAATGTCATAATACCGAGAACGGCAGCTAGTATACGAGTGATCGACCAGAATGTATTCACATGAAAAAGTTTTTTAAAAAACGGCGTCTTATCAAATAAATGACCGCCACCAAAGCTTGCAATTGCGGTCAAAATCGCCGTGATGACCAAAATAATCATCATAATTAAAGACAGTTGATTGCTTAGTCCATCTTCAATCCATCCTGCTAATAGTCCGACCGGAATCGTATAACCACCGTCTACTTTTATAGGTGTCATAAACAAGAAAATCCCAATAATGGATGGGATAATAAATTTAATATGATCTCCAAATGTGTATGATTGCTTATTCATTATTGTACCTCCTAGATGCTATTGTTTTATTATACATTATTTTGAATGAATATACATCCATTTTTAAAAAATAATTTATGTTTTTCGATGGTTTATCTAGACACTTGTCCAATAGGAAAAATTAAATATGTAGATGAAATTGTATGAGAAATTACGATTTTTCACATAAATGAGGTTTAAGTTCATAAATATGGGGTAGAAATAGTCTTTAGTTTATAAATATTATATTTCAGACGATTAGATACTACGTTTCAGTAATTGAAGGAGGCCGTCATGAACAGCTTTAATACATTTTGCGATACAATTTGTAAGCAATTAGGAAGACCCTTAATCGAAAAGGAAGAGCAATTTTTGAAATGGTTATTTGAACGACATATGTATGAAAGTGCAATTATAAAATATGATTAATTTTATTTTAAAAGTCTTTTACGATCTTCATTCGGATGAGTAAAAGGCTTTTTAAAATTTTTTAAATCACTTCTATGGACATGTTATAATGAAAACTAAGATGATTCACTAAAAAAGAGGTGGGAATAATGGCAATTTCAAATGCTCACATGATCAAACGAATGGAACAAGAGTTACATCTTGCAAAATTCGCTACTGATGAACAAATGATGCATACACACTTAGGGCATGTGCGGCTATTATGTGATATTTTATTGGACGAGAAACCAGCTATACATACGAAAGAACGGACAGTTCCAAAGGATGAGCCAAACGCTCATATAAGTGAGAAGGAAATGAAAGCAATGATGGGTTCCACATCAACCCAAATACAGTCAAACGAAAAGCCGCAAGACTCAATTTTTGACTTTTAATGAATAAACGGAGGGAAAATACATGAAACTATTTTTATTACTCGGCATCATCAATGGATTTTTAGCCGTAGCCCTTGGTGCATTTGGGGCACATGGACTTGAAGGGAAAATTAGTGAAAAATCTATCGAGATTTGGGAGAAGGCGGTCCATTATCAAATGTTTCATGCGACTGCATTACTTGTAACCGGGCTACTCTTTGCTAAAGCACAAGTCGCCAGTATAACAGCAGCTGGCTGGATGTTTTTAATTGGAATTATTCTTTTCTCAGGTAGCTTATATATCTATGCGATTACATCAGTGAAAGGATTTGCGATGATTACACCGTTTGGTGGTGTCAGTTTCCTAGTTGGATGGTTGTTACTCGCGATATTTACGATTAAATATGTGTGAGTTAAGAAGAGAATAGGATGATGAGTAACAAGCCAATGAAACAAATGAGCCGAATCGCTTGTTTTTGAGCTGCTTCGGTAAGTCCGAATTGTAAAGACGACATGAATTCACAGACTAAACTAACAATCAGCGCAAGAAATGCAAGGTACATGATGAACCTAAATGGTTTCATGAGTAAAATGATGACACAACCCATGAGCACAAGATAACAAATCAGTTCAAACTTACGCAATTGGTGATGACCCATCGATGTCACCTCGTTTAAGACTGCCTACATTCGTATGTATTGTAGGCAGTCTATTTTTAACGATGATTAGAACCATCGCTACTTGATCCGTTCGTTATTCTTTTGAAATGCGATTGATTTAATGCGTCTCTCGGCCGAATTCAATATAATTTAAAAACATGAATAACAGTAAGTAACGTTTGCCGGATTTCGGCTCTGTTAACATAAAGTAATCGTCACCTACTGTACCAATATTTCCGTTGAATACACTCCATTCTTTGTGATGAGCGAAGTTCATATAGACTCGGGCAGATTTCCCGCGATTTACTCTTAGAAAATTTTGTGTTGTAGATCCTTCTGATGGTACGATGCCTTGGTCGCAATGATGTTTCCCGGTACGTTCCTGATCTGCTTCAAATAATGGTGGATATGGGGGTGCTTGTAGTTGGTCGGCTTCGACTGGTTGTAATTGTGGATCAGTTGGTTGAATGAAGTTCGGTGGTAAGGGTGGTACATATTGTGGACACGAAGGGTGATGCTCCTGTCTTTTCAGTTGTGGATCAAATGATGGGTTATGCATTTATAAAGTCCTCCTTATTAAATCATGACTTTATATACCTATGCTTCCATTCCACGCTTTATGAGAAAAGAAAATCACAACATTTCATTTGAAATGTTGTGATTAAGTGAGATCTGTTAGTTAAATTTCTAAATAAGCTTGTACGCTATCTTTTGTTAAAATGTTGCCGACTAAGAATTCGCCAAACTCTGCAAATAGAGAGCTCGCATCATCAAAGCGCATTTCGTAGACGATTTTTTTCAATTGAACAACATCATGGGCAAATAGGGTAACGCCCCATTCCCAATCATCAAATCCAAATGAACCACAAATAATTTGTTTCACTTTTCCGCTATATTTACGACCTGTTAAGCTATGCTCATATAGTAATTTTGCACGTTCTTTGAAGTCTGTGTCATACCAGTTATGCTGATCTCCACGACGTTTGTCCATTGGATAGAAGCATACATGCTCCCATTTCGGTAAAATGGGTTGTAAGCGTTCTTTAACCTCTGGTAATTCTTCAGGATTCACATCTTCTGGATATGGACGATATTTCGAAAGCTCTACAACAGAGACATAAGAATACGCTGGAATGAGATAGTCTCCAATTTTTGACTTACTTAGTTTCGTTTCGAAATCACCAAGCTCGTTCATCGTTGGACGTAAAAGCATGAACATGATGTCCGCTTTTTGACCAACAATTTGGTAGAATGCATGACTACCATCTTTGTTTGCTTCAACTGTTTCAAACTCTGTTAAAATTGTGGTTAAGTCAGCGATTGCTTCTTTACGTTCCTCAGGAGTTGCTTGTTTCCACTGAATCCAGTCAATCGAACGAAAATCATGTAAGCAATACCAACCATCCATTGTTTCTACTGCTTCTGCCATCGTGATCTCTCCTTTTTAATCTTTCAATCATTCATATTTTCAATATAACATAGAACCCACTCATGACGCATGTAAACTGAACACCTTATTTATGACAAAACCTTGTCAAACCAATGATTTAACAACTTTTGACACAAAAATGTCAGAATTCTATCCATTACAATGCGGCTTGAATGGCTTCGTTTCGTTTCATAATTTGATCATAGCGTTTAGCGAAGTGAACTTGTTCGTCCTCTGTTAGGTCAGGGGCAACGACTACGTTTCCTGTCATCTCTTGTAGCACGCTCAATGTTTGTCGTTTAATGTCTGCCATTGAAAGAGTTGCCCCGGTTAATTCGGCAATAGAAGCCATTTTTTCTGGTTGGACTTCTGGAGGTGGTGTTTTTAAATCGGCGTCTGCTGCACTGATTTTGTAAAAATCTCGAACGATTGTTGCACGTTCTGCACTGTCTCCATTTATATCTAAATAAATTTGGACAGCAATGCCATTTCGTACCCGTCTTTGCGAGATTCCAGCAAATTTGCGACCGTTGATGCTTAAATCGTAATCTCCAGGACAATACGAACCGACGATTTCAAACGCTTCGATGTCTTCAGTAATCGGGGCGAATAGTTTTTTGATAAAGGTCACCATTGTTTCATAGCCGTCATGAATTGAAAAACCAGGTTCATTGGCTAAAATAAGCGAAATATTGAGGACGCTCTCATCTAAGGCAACCGCAAGTCCGCCAGAGTTACGAACAATCACTTGATACCCTGCTTGTCTTAAGAAACGCAAGCCTTCATCGATATAAGGTAGTCGCGTATCTGGAATACCGAGCACAATCGTTTTATCGTGAATCCATAAGCGCATCGCATTATGAGACGTGCCGTCACTTACTGAAAGGGCAAGTGCATCATCCATAGCGAAGGAAAGAATGGCGTCATAAGGATGATTGAGTAATGTTTCGTATGTTGTATGATCGAGGTAACGAAACGTTTGATTCGTATACATGTCTTGCATTTGTTTCATCAGTATCACCAATATTCTATTATGTATTCTTTGTTTAGCTTTTTATGTTTGCTTATCTATTATATAATAGTATGTAAATGATTGAAAAGGAACGGGTTGACGTAAACATGTTATATAAAGATGAATTATTAGAAGAAGAGAAAGTATTCAAAGACCCAGTACATCGTTATGTTCATGTCAGGGACCGTGTCATTTGGGATTTGATTGCGACGAAGGAATTCCAAAGATTACGACGGATCAAACAGCTTGGTACGACGTATTTAACGTTTCATGGTGCAGAACATAGTCGTTTTAATCACTCGCTCGGTGTATATGAAATTGTGCGGAGAATCTTGGCGAATTTTAAAGAATTGCCACATTGGGAAGAAAGTGAGCGATTATTATCTCTTTGTGCTGCATTATTACATGATTTGGGGCACGGGCCCTTTTCGCATTCTTTCGAGAAAATTTTTAATTTAGATCATGAAGATTTTACGCAAAGAATCATTACAGGGAATACTGAAATCAATCAAGTGTTAGAACGTGTGGAACCTGGATTCAGTCAAAAGGTAGCCGATGTTATTGCAAAGACTTACGAAGATAAACTTGTCGTGAGCTTAATATCGAGTCAAATTGATGCGGATCGAATGGATTATTTACAGAGAGACGCTTATTACACTGGCGTAAGCTATGGTCATTTTGATATGGAAAGAATTCTCCGTGTCATGCGCCCGATTGAGGACCAGGTTGTCATCAAATCAAGTGGGATGCATGCGGTAGAAGACTATATTATGAGCCGTTATCAAATGTATTGGCAAGTATATTTCCACCCGGTAACTAGAAGTGCGGAAGTGATTTTGACAAAAATTTTGCATAGAGCGAGATATTTATACAAAAAAGGGTATGCATTTCAATTAGAGCCTGTTCATTTTATTTCGTTCTTCAATGAGCAGGTTTCGTTAGATGACTATTTAAAATTAGATGAATCGATTGTGTATTATTATTTCCAAACCTGGCAAGAAGAAAAAGACCCGATTTTATCTGATTTATGCGAGCGTTTTATGAATAGACGTTTATTTAAATATGTCGAGTTTAATCCGAATCTACAAATTCAAGAATGGATGACGTTGCATAAACTGTTCCAAGAAGCGGGTATTGATCCCGATTATTATTTAGAAGTAGATTCGTCTTCAGACTTACCATACGATTTCTATCGTCCAGGCGAGGAAGAAGAACGACTGCCGATTCATTTATTAATGCCAGGACAAGAGCTAAAAGAGTTATCACGAAACTCAGATATTGTCGAAGCCATTTCGGGGAAAAAACGTACCGATCATAAATTGTATTTTCCTCACGATTTGTTACAATCATGTGCAGACGAAAACATTCGTGTTCAAATTGAAGAAATATTGTATGGGCAAGGAGGCCACACTTATGCTGAATAATCATGCGCGACTTGTGTACTTTTTTAACGTTGCTGAAAGTGTCAAAGGACGTAAGAAATTACAAAAACTAATCTATATATTACAAAAATGTCGCGTACCTTTTAAAGAGAAATTCCAATTTCACTTTTATGGTCCGTATTCAGAAGAGTTGACCTTACGTGTGGAGGAATTATGTAATTTGCACCTTATTCAGGAATCAAAAGAAGATAAAGGTAATTATTCTCGTTATAATTATTCGATTACTGAAGAGGGACAAGCCTTTTTAAATCAATTCACCTTAGATATGCCGAATTTCTTACCGCATATTGAATTACTGCAGGATAAAAGCTCGCGGTTTTTGGAGCTCGTCTCAACGATGTTGTTTTTTGCAGATGAACTTGAACGAGAAGCAGTAGAAGAAAAAGTGAATAAAGTGAAACCAAAACAAAAATTCACTGAAGCAGAGTTTGCTGATGCGTGGTTGCTTATTGAACAGTTACATACGATTGGCTTGTCATGAATACATATGTGATGAAGTTGGCTACGATGAATTTATGAGTGTATCTATGATAGACTTAGGTATAGAGATGTTATAAGGAGGCTTCTGCAAATGAGTGAAGGACAAGAAAAGAAAAAACTGAAGATGAATGCATTTACCATTATTAAAGATGACCCTACAGATGGACATGGGGGCTATGGTGCTGGTTCGATTAGTTTGGAAAACATGTCCCCAATCATTGTAGATCCGACAGATGAAGAAGTGTTTATAGATATGGATGCGATGCATGGGCGTGCGAAATTTGAACGACGTGTTAAATATACAACTGATAAAGCAGAAGTGCCAGATGGCAAGCCTTACTGGATTTGTTGGACAGTTGTAGAACGTGGAGAAGATGGCCCATATTATTCAGGAATTGGCGGAAGTGAAATCATCATCGATCGTCCGAATAAACGTGGGTATAAGCAATTGGGCGAGCATGTTAAACATATGGAAAAGGCATTAAAAGGGGAGTATGAAGTAGCACATTTAGATCATAAGTCTAAAAAAATGCTGCGCGAATTCTTAATAGAGTTTGATAATGAAATGTGGATTCGTGCACCGAAAGAATTAAAGCTACAATTAAGAACGGTTTCATCTTAATCGTAGCACGTTAATCGCGAGGTAGGTAAGCTCGAACGATGACTGTATTCGGTTCACTCTGATGGTTTGGCGCGAGTCATTATATGCTTTTGTTTTTCACGGAATATAAACGCTTTGATGATATGATTTCCGACTACCGACCATCATGATGAAAAACCAAGTAAATGAGCTTGGTTATGCTTGTACTTTTAAGAAAAACTTTGTAAAATAATAATACATGGGCAATAAAATGTAAAATTGCTAGGACAAAAAGTGAGCTGATCTCTGGACAAGATCAGCTTATTTTTTGTGCTTTCATTTATTGATTGTTTGCTATGCTGAATCGTTATCTGGTGTCGGCATTTGTTCCATCCCTTGTTGGAACAAGTCTTTCCAGTCATCGAAGATATTTTTCTTTTTACCGTTTTTATCATCTTGTTTAGGTGGATCTGGATACGTATCTTCATAATCAGACCAATCTTTTTGTTCTGTCCCGTGTAGATGATCTGTACATGTTTCAGTCGGAACGGTTCCTTTTTCAAAATACATTTTCCGTGTGGTTTCACAATAAGGTGTGGCACGCTTACCTGTCTCTGGGTCAATGTCTACTGCGACGACACCAGCAGGAATTTGGAATTTTAAGTCGTCTTCGCCAGCATGTGCAGCTTCCATATAATTTGCCCAAATGTTTTTCGCATAACCCATCTCAGTCGGATCCTCGATATCACGGTTGTCATCATAGCCAGTCCATACACTCGTTACTAGAGCTGGACTATACCCAATCATCCACGAATCTCCTTCGGTTGATCCAGATTTACCAGCATATGGCTGTGTTAAGGTTGGCGCAATAGAAGCGCCAGTTACAGACATATAGCCATCGAGACTAGAATCAAACATACCTGTCATCAACTGGGTCAGGACGGACGTTTTCTCAGGATCTAATATTTGCTCACCTGATGAGCGTTCGTTTTCATATAATACGTCGCCATCTCGATTTTTAATTTTTTGCACAGTATGTTGGTCGACTTCTCTACCACCATTTGCTAGTATGCCATACGCTTTGGTCATTTCTTCAACACTTACTGTAGCTGAACCAAGTGCAAGAGACGGAACAGCTGGTAGATCTCTGTCAATTCCAAGTTGGTTGGATATGTCTACTAGCTTTTCAGGCTTAAGAAATAAATTTGTTTTGACAGCGTAAATATTATCAGAAAGAGCAAGTGCCTGTGCGAGCGTAATCGGTTTATCAGCGTAATTATGATTGAAATTATGTGGTTTATACGTTTTATCATTGTCTAAATCAAACGTAGTTTCCTCGCTCATGAGCATCGTCGTCGGTGTGAATCCATGTTCGAGTGCCTTGTAGTATAAGAATGGCTTAAATGCTGATCCTGGCATTCGATTCGCGCGTGTTGCACGGTTAAAAGTACTTTCTTTATAATCGCTGCCACCAACCATCGCTACAATGTCTCCTGTTAATGGATTCAGTGAAATCGCGCCAACCTGCATGTCGCTATCATCAGCAAGTGTATCATCTACTTGTTTGTTTAAATTTTCCTGTAAATCAATGTCTAATGTCGTCTGGATCTCGTAACCACCTGTGCGGACTTCCTCTAATTCAATATCTAATAGGTTCGCAGCCTCTCGTAAGGCCATGTCCTGAAAATAGGGTCCGACTTCTGTCGTCTCATCTTTTGTAACAGCTTCTGCATATTGTAAGTCTTCTTCTTGAGCAGTTTCATATTCCTCGTCAGTAATTTCACCGTATTTATTTAATAGGGCTAAAATATGCTCCTGTCTGTCCTTTGCATTGTCCGGATGATTGATAGGAGAATAATATGTCGGTCCTTTAGGAATGCCAGCAAGCATAGCAGCTTCAGCAATGGTTAGGTCTTTCGCTGATTTATCAAAATAATACGTACTTGCGGCCTCAATACCATACATGCCATGTCCATAATCAATGCGGTTTAAATAACCCTCTAAAATATCATCCTTAGAATAAAACATTTCTAATCGAATGGTGTAAAAGGCTTCTTTCGCCTTTCGTGTCAGCGTTTTATCAAAGTCTAAATATAAATTACGGGCGTATTGCTGGGTAAGTGTACTCGCCCCTTCTTTTAAGGACATCGTTTGTATATCTTTTAAAATCGCCCCGCCAATGCGCTTTACATCAAACCCGTGATGATGATAAAAGTTTTTATCCTCAACGACCAGTGAGGCGAGGATGGCTGGTTCAGCGATTTCATCGAGTGAGACATATGTGTGACTTTTTCCACGGGGCTCTTCACCAATGACTTCCTCATCTGCACTGTAAAGGGTAGTTTTATATTGTTTTTCGATTGGTGGAGGGCCCATTAAATAGGCAGCCCCATATACGCCGCCAATACCAATTGCTACAAATATAAGAACAAACAAAACAAGCTTGAATAGTCTCCATCTTTTTTTCTTTCGCCGAAACATACATATCCCTCAATCTGTCACGCTATTTTTATTAGTATGGGGAAAACGACGAAAATTAAACGTTCAAGTGAGGAATTTTAAAAGAAATCTTGTAGAGAAATGGCATATACACTTCAGAGCCATTATGTAAACTTTGTATTGTTCATGGTTATAATTATCGCTATAATAGAAAAATATAGTGTAAACACGAATCAGGAGCGGGATGTTATGGATGACAATCGGAAACGCGTAGCCATTCATCTATCAACAATCATTGATGATAATGGTCAAATGGAATACAATACGATGCAGCATATTGGAGCACTTCATGAAGCGGGACATGCTGATATTTTAACGTATGGTGAGGAAGTAAATGGCGAAGAAGTGCGCAATCTCGTTACCATTCAAGAGGATAAGGTGACGATTAAACGATCAGGTGCCGTAATGATGCATCAAAAGTTTCTTAAAGAAAAACGAACAGAGAATATATTTAAACATCCTCATGGATCAGTCCATATGGAAACCACAACATATAAGCTTCATTACGATAAACAGGAGCACCCGATAAGTGGTAAAGTTTTTATTGCGTATGCTGTGAAATTAAATGGTCAAGAAGAACGGAAGCATGAATTGACCCTTACATATAAAGAGGAGGAACCAATAGAATGAGTATCTTATCACAAACAGAAGAAGTCTTAAAAGAAGCGATTAGAGAAGCAGTTGTGAAAGCTGGTTTATGTACGGACGCTGAGATGCCACAGATTATTTTAGAAACACCAAAGGATAAACAGCACGGAGATTTTGCGACAAATATCGCGATGCAGCTCGCTAGAATCGCTAAAAAGGCGCCTCGGGCTATTGCAGAAGAGATTGTGAATGCGCTAGATGCAGAGCAAGCAAGTGTTCAAGAAGTTGATATTGCTGGACCTGGATTTATTAATTTCTTCATGAAACAAGATTTTTTAACACATGTCATCCCAACGATTATTGAAGCAAATGATACATACGGTCAGTCAAAAGTCGGTGCTGGTAAACGGATTCAAGTTGAATTCGTGTCAGTCAATCCAACGGGTGATTTACATCTTGGGCATGCACGAGGCGCAGCATACGGAGATGTATTATGTAATGTGCTTGCAGCGGCAGGCTATGATGTCGATCGTGAATATTATATTAATGATGCTGGAAATCAAATTGATAACCTGGCGATGTCTGTTGAAGCACGTTATAAACAAGCACTTGGCTTAGAGGCAGAAATGCCAGAGGATGGTTACTATGGACCAGATGTTGTTGAGATTGGCCAAGCATTGAAAGAGGAATATCAAGACACCTGGTTACAAAAAGAGGAAGCAGAGCGGTTTAATTTCTTCAAGGAGTACGGGCTTCGCTTTGAACTTGAAAAAATTAAACAAGATCTAGCAGAATTCCGCGTACATTTTGACCATTGGTTCTCTGAGCGCTCATTGTATGAAGATGGCTCGATTACGAAAGCGTTAGACACATTGAAGTCAGGTGGCTATACATTTGAAGAAGATGGTGCAACTTGGTTACGTTCGACGGATTTTGGTGATGATAAAGACCGTGTGCTTGTGAAAAAAGATGGAAGCTACACGTATTTAACACCCGATATTGCGTATCATAAAAACAAGCTAGAACGTGGCTATGACCAGATTGTGAACGTTTGGGGAGCGGACCATCACGGATATATTGCAAGAATGCGTGCAGCGATTCAAGCACTTGGTTACCCAGCAGAAAAAATGGACGTTAAAATTATTCAAATGGTGAACCTGTTAGAATCAGGCGAAAAAGTGAAGATGTCAAAACGTGCAGGTAAAGCCGTTGCACTTCGTGAATTGGTTGAAGAAGTCGGTGTAGATGCAGTGCGTTATTACTTCATTACCCGTTCAAACGATTCACAGCTTGACTTTGATGTCGAACTTGCTCGTTCACAGTCAAATGACAACCCTGTCTTTTATGTACAGTATGCACATGCGCGTATTTGTACAATGCTAAAACAAGCTGAAGCAAAAGGTTTTGATGTGAATGGGGCCTATGATGCATCACACTTAACGAAGGAAAAAGAGCTTGATCTGCTAAAAGAACTGGGGGCATTCCCACAAGTAATTGAAGATGCAGCTCAAAAATTCACACCACAAAAAATTACACAATATGTATTTAATGTAGCGACATTGTTGCATAGCTTTTATAATGCAGAGAAGGTTTTAGATGAGAGCAATGTGGCATTAACGTCTGCAAGAATTGCTTTAATGAAAGCTGTTCGTATTACGTTACAAAACGGTCTGAAGCTTATCGGTGTAAGTGCACCAGAAAAAATGTAATCTACGCGAATGACTTAGAAATAGGTTCAATAAACTTGCGTTATGCATGAATCAGATGCATGAAAAACTAGAAATGAAACAGAGTCATTTACATTTTATGCAAACTGTTTTAGTATATCTCTAGCATACACAAGAAACTTTGTTTATAATGTGTAAAGCATATTTAAAAAAGCAGAGAAATCATAAAGCATAATGAAATTTAAGTACACATAAAAAAGGGGTGCGTGGCCGTGAGTTTGAAAGACTACAGCCAAGACGAAATTGAAAGAACAGCGATGATTGATTTGGCAAACGAATTGTTATTAGAAGAAAAGAAAGCGTTGAACTTCCATGAGACATTCGAAAAAGTAGCCGATCTTAAAGGTTTGTCAGATGCTAAAAAAGCTGAAAGCATTTCACAATTTTATACAGATTTAAACCTTGATGGACGTTTCTTAGCACTAGGTTCAAACGTTTGGGGATTAAAACGTTGGTATCCTGTTGACCAAATTGATGAAGAAATTTCAATGACACCAAAGAAAAAGAAAAAATCATCTAAAAAAGATGCTGAAGAAGAGATCATTGATGAGGAAGAAGACGAAGATGAAGGTTTAGTCGAAATCTTTGATGACGCACCAGCATTTAAAGATAATACAGAAGATGATGAAGACGACGATGCAAAAGTATTCCAAGAAGGCTTTGGCATTGAAGGCGATGAGGAAGAAGAGCAAGAATAATGTTAAAAACGTCTATTGACTTTTTTGCTGTAAATGCGTAATATTTTTATTGGGCTCTTTAAATTTTCTAAATAAGCGTTTCCCCATATGGTGGGGGAGCGCTTTTATTATTTTATATTAGCGGAACACATACTAGAGAAAAAGACGCTTTTGAAGTTGGACTAGTTCCGATGACGATAGAAAGAGGGATGAACATTGACGAAATATATATTTGTAACAGGTGGGGTAGTTTCTTCACTAGGTAAAGGTATTACAGCAGCATCTATCGGGCGACTGCTTAAAAATCGCGGATTGAAAGTAACACTTCAAAAATTCGACCCATATATTAACGTGGATCCAGGTACGATGAGTCCTTACCAACATGGTGAAGTCTTTGTAACAGAAGACGGTGCTGAAACGGACTTAGACCTAGGTCATTATGAGCGTTTTATTGATATTCAGTTAAATAAATATTCAAATATTACAACTGGAAAAGTATATTCTAGTGTGATTTCAAAAGAACGTCGTGGTGATTATTTAGGTGCGACTGTGCAAGTAATCCCTCATATTACGAACGAAATTAAAGAACAAGTGACACGTGCTGGCGAAGAAACAGACGCTGACATCGTCATTACAGAAATCGGCGGAACGGTTGGGGATATTGAATCTCTACCATTCTTAGAAGCGATTCGCCAAATTAAAAGCGATATCGGCCGTGATCATGTGATGTACATTCATTGTACACTTGTGCCGTTTATTAAAGCAGCAGGCGAAATTAAAACAAAACCAACACAGCATAGTGTGAAAGAATTACGTTCACTTGGCATTCAGCCAGATGTGATTGTGTTACGTACAGAACAAGCAATTAGTCAAGATATGAAAGATAAAATTGCCCTGTTCTGTGATATCAATCAAGAAGCGGTTATTGAAATGCGTGATGCAGATACATTATACCAAGTGCCTATTGCACTCCAAGATCAACATGTAGATGATTATATTTGCAATCATTTTGGACTAGATTGTAAGGCTGCTGAAATGACAGAATGGAAAGCGCTTGTAGATAAAGTACGTAATTTAACAAAAAGAGTGGATATCGGTTTAGTCGGTAAATATGTAGAATTACCAGATGCCTATTTATCAGTTGTTGAATCATTAAAACATGCAGGCTATGAATACGATACAGATATTAAAATACATTGGATCAACTCAGAAACACTTGATAAAGATTCAATCCGTGAAGAAATCTCACATGTCGATGGAATCATTGTGCCTGGTGGTTTTGGAGATAGAGGTATTGATGGTAAGATTGAAGCGATTCGTTATGCACGCGAAGAAAATGTGCCATTCTTCGGGATTTGCCTAGGTATGCAGCTTGCTTGTGTAGAATTTGCACGTAATGTTGTAGGGTTAACCGATGCACATTCAGCTGAATTCGTGGCGCAAACGCCATATCCAATCATCGATTTATTACCAGAACAAAAAGACGTGACAGATGTTGGAGGTACACTTCGTTTAGGTTCATACCCTTGTCGCTTGGTAGAAGGTACGAAAACAAAACAAGCGTATCAAAATCAAGAAGAAGTGACTGAACGTCACCGCCATCGTTATGAATTTAATAATGATTACCGTGAACAATTAAGTGAACATGGCTTAATCTTCTCAGGTACAAGCCCAGATGGTAGACTTGTTGAGACAGTTGAATTAGCTGATCATCCGTGGTTTGTTGCGTGTCAATTCCACCCAGAATTTAAATCACGTCCAACTAGACCGCAAGCATTGTTCTCTGGTTTCGTTGGTGCTGTTGTAAAACACCAATCATAAATAAACAAACAATTCCCGGGTAAGTGGAAAAATCCCCCGGGAATTGTTTGTTTTTTCACTTTTGCGAATATTGCAAAAAATCCATTGAGTTATAGCAGGATTATGAATAGCGTGTAGAGAAATAAGTAACTAGAACAGATGACTAAAAGTTATAATATTTCTTGAATAACGTATGAAGAATGATACGTGAGTAACGTTTTATGTTCAATGTGAAGTGATAAAGGAGACTGTAGCTCAATGGATAAGGAAATCTTGATAATCGATGATCAAGTAGGTATTCGTATGTTGTTAGAAAAGATTTTTGTAAGTAGTGGGTATCATGTATGTACACTTGAGTCTGGTGTAGACGCCCTTCACTACTTAAAAGAACAAGTAGTTGACTTGATCCTCTTAGATTATCATCTTCCTGTAATGAATGGTTCTGAAATCATAGAACAAATGGAGCATGCGAATTATCAGATCCCGATTATTTTGATTAGTGGGTTTACAACTGGATTAGAAGAAAGATATGCTGAGCATACAAATGTAAAAGATGTATTTGGAAAACCTTTTGACGTGAAAACCTTAATAAACCGAGTAGAGAAAATTTTAACATGATTTTTTTCTGTACTTAGATAGTGGAATTGTTGCGACTTTTTGTGTGAATTGGTATCCTATTAAGGTAAAGATATGAATTTAAAATGTTGCTTTAAATAATGCGGATTACATATAAAAGAGGAGGATGTTTGATGGCACTTGTATCAATGAAAGAAATGCTAGAAATTGCTCGAGACAAACAATATGCAGTAGGTCAATTTAATATGAACAATATGGAATATACTCAAGCCATTTTACAAGCGGCTGAAGAAGAGAAATCACCAGTCATCATTGGTGTCTCTGAAGGGGCTGCACGTTACTGTGGTGGCTTTAATGTTGTGGTTGCTATGGTGAAATCTCTTATGGAATCTTATCAAACAACTGTACCGGTTGCGATTCACTTAGACCACGGTTCTAGCTTTGAAAAATGTGCTGAAGCGATTCATGCTGGTTTTACATCAGTTATGATTGACGGCTCATCACTACCACTTGAGGAAAATATTGCACTTACGAAAAAAGTTGTTGAACTTGCGCATATTCACGGCGTATCAGTAGAAGCTGAATTAGGTCGTATTGGTGGTCAAGAAGATGATGTTGTTGTAGAGGATGCTGAGAAAACATATGCGATCCCAGCTGAATGTGACCGATTAGTACGTGAAACAAATGTAGATTGTTTCGCTCCTGCACTTGGTTCAGTTCACGGACCGTACAAAGGTGAACCGAATCTAGGCTTTGACCGTATGGAGGAAATTAAGCATTTAACAGGTGTTCCGCTTGTGTTACATGGTGGTACGGGAATTCCAACAGCTGATATTAAACGTGCGATTTCACTTGGTTCAGCTAAAATCAACGTAAATACAGAAAACCAAATCACTGAAGCGAAAAAAATTCGCGAAGTGCTAAAAGATAACCCAGAAATGTATGATCCACGTAAATATATGGGTCCTGGACGTGAAGCGATTAAAGAAACAGTTATTGGTAAAATGCGTGAATTTGGTTCTTCAAATCAAGCATAATCATAGAATAGATAGGATAAGAAGGGGGCTTGGATATGAAATTTTTTATAGATACAGCGAATATTGATGAGATTAAAACGGCAAATGACCTTGGCATTTTAGCCGGTGTCACAACGAATCCAAGTCTAGTTGCAAAAGAAGGCGTGTCATTCCATGACCGCCTTCAAGACATTACAAATATGATTACCGATCGTTCAGTTAGTGCTGAAGTCATCGCATTAGATGCACCAGGCATGATAGAAGAAGGTAAGGAACTAGCAAGTATCGCACCAAATATTACGATAAAGGTGCCGATGACTTTTGAAGGGTTAAAAGCTGTTAAAGCTTTTTCAGATATGAATATTACGACTAACGTAACGTTAATTTTTAATGCGAATCAAGCATTAATGGCTGCGAGAGCAGGCGCAACCTATGTATCACCATTTATTGGTCGTTTGGATGATATTGGCCAAAATGGGATTGAATTAGTTGAACAAATTGCAACCATTTTTGATATTCATGATATACCAACTGAAATTATCGCTGCTTCGATTAGACATCCACAACATGTTATCCAAGCTGCAGAAGCAGGTGCAGACATTGCAACAATACCATTAAAAGTGATCGAACAACTCATTTCCCATCCACTTACTGACCAAGGCATCGAAAAGTTTTTAGCAGATTGGAATAAACAATCATAAATAGGTGAAAAACAAACGATAAAGATTCTTAATCTTACAACGTAAGAAAAAGTGAGGGCAAAGCATGCAAAAAATGTTTGTTGAAGGTGGTCATAAACTAAAAGGTAAAGTCCGTATCGGTGGAGCGAAAAACTCTGCTGTCGCTTTATTGCCGGCTGCAATTTTAGCAGACTCTGAAGTAACGATTGAAGGGTTACCAGAAATCTCAGATGTTTATGCTTTAGGAGAATTGCTTGAAGAAATCGGTGGCGATGTAACATGGGACGGACATACCGCACATATTGACCCGACAAGAATGATTTCTATGCCATTACCGAATGGTTTGGTGAAACAGCTACGCGCTTCTTATTATTTTATGGGAGCGATGCTGGGTAAGTTTAATCGTGCCGTCATTGGTCTTCCAGGTGGCTGTTATTTAGGGCCAAGACCGATTGATCAACATATCAAAGGTTTTGAAGCATTAGGTGCTGAAGTCACGAATGAAAAAGGTGCGATGTATTTACGTGCAAAAGAGCTGCGAGGTGCGACAATTTATTTAGATGTTGTCAGTGTAGGTGCAACGATTAATATTATGTTAGCAGCCGTACGTGCAAAAGGAAGAACAGTCATTGAAAATGCGGCAAAAGAACCTGAAATCATTGATGTAGCTACACTGCTTACAAGTATGGGCGCGAATATCAAAGGTGCCGGAACAGATGTGATTCGTATTGATGGAGTAGAAGAGCTTCATGGATGTAAGCATACGATTATTCCAGACCGAATTGAAGCAGGTACGTATGCAATTGCAGCTGCGGCAATGGGTGAGGAAATTATTATTGATAACGTCATCCCCCAACATTTAGAATCCTTAACAGCTAAATTAACCGAAATGGGTGTTGCCATTGAGGAACAAGATGATCAAATGCGCATCCGACCCAATGATGTACTAACTGGTGTGGATGTCAAAACACTCGTTTATCCTGGTTTTCCAACGGATTTACAGCAACCATTTACGTCGCTGTTAACGAAAACAAAGGGACCCGGTGTGATCACGGATACGATTTACAACGCACGACTTAAGCATATCGACGAACTCAGACGCATGAATGCGGTCGTTAAAGTAGAAGGCGGTTCGGCGATTGTTTCCGGTCCAACACAACTAGAAGGTGCTCGTGTTAAAGCATCCGATTTACGAGCAGGCGCAGCGCTGATTATTGCAGGATTGATGGCAGATGGTATTACAGAAATTACGGGTCTTGAGCATATCCAACGTGGATACGAAGACATTACCGGTAAGTTAACGAGCCTTGGAGCGAAGATTTGGCTTGAAGATATGACAGATGAAGAAATTGAACAATTCCAACATTCATGATGTAAGAATGTTGGAATGATATCTTCATGTAAGGACAAATAATTTAGTAGTTCAAAAGGAGCGAAACAAGAATGGAAAGAAGTTTAACAATGGAGATTGTCCGTGTTACAGAAGCGGCGGCACTTGCTTCAGCACGATGGATGGGGAAAGGTCAAAAAAACGAAGCAGATGACGCAGCAACACAAGCAATGCGTAAAGTACTTGGAACAATACCGATGCAAGGTACAGTTGTAATTGGTGAAGGTGAAATGGATGAAGCGCCAATGCTTTATATCGGTGAAGAGCTTGGTACTGGTTCTGGCCCTAATGTGGATATTGCGGTCGATCCTGTAGAGGGGACAAGTATTGTCGCAAATGGTTCATGGAACGCACTTGCAGTCATTGCAATAGCAGATGGGAAATGTTTATTACATGCCCCGGACATGTACATGAAAAAAATCGCAGTAGGTCCAGAAGCGGTAGGCAAGGTTGATGTGAATGCCTCTACTTTAGACAATATTAAAGCTGTTGCGAAAGCGAAAAACAAACAAGTAGAAGATGTTGTTGTAACGGTTTTAAACCGCGAAAGACATACGGATTTAATCGCTGAAATTCGTGAAGCCGGTGCTCGTATTAAACTAATCGATGATGGCGACGTAGCTGGCTCGATTAATACGGCTTTTGATGATACAGGCGTTGACTTACTACTTGGTATTGGTGGGGCTCCAGAAGGTGTTCTATCAGCAGTTGCTTTAAAATGTCTAGGTGGAGAGATTCAAGGTGTTCTCCAACCAGCAAATGACGAACAGCTTGCCCGTTGTAAAGAAATGGGTATTGAAGATATCACAAAAGTACTCCGTATGGACGATTTCGTTAAAGGCGACGATGCGATTTTCGCAGCTTCTGGTGTAACAGACGGAGAGTTGTTAAAAGGTGTACAATTTAAAGGTGATTCATTAGCAACGACACAAACCGTTGTGATGCGTGCGAAAAGTGGAACAGTTCGTTTCATTGACGGGGAACATAGCTTAGACTTAAAACCAAATCTTGTAATCGAAGAATAAAATTGCTTTGTAGAGAAGCTGGTCCGTTCCAGCTTCTTTTCATTGTAATATCGTTTGTAAGTAAAGCTAAAAGTTGAAAAGAAATTTGAAAATCTGTATGATTGAAAGTGCTTTTAAGTTTCTGAGGGTAAACGGACTTCTACTAAAACTTCAACATATTCATTTCTATTAAACCTTCACTTTGTAGCTAAGGCTCATTCCATATGATTATAGAACACAAATATTTAAAATGGACGTTACATAATACATTGATAACCTTAGCTTGGAACAGATTATAAATCAAAACAAATAAGAAAAGTTACGAATAGGTATGGTGATCTAATGGCTGGACTCACAATTTCACAGCTGGAAACATTAAATTTAAAAGAAGTGTATGAATTAGCAAAGGAATATAAAGTATCTTATTATGCGAAATTAACCAAACGCGAATTGATTTTTGCAATTTTAAAAGCGCAAGCAGAAAAAGATGGCTTTTTATTTATGGATGGTGTGTTAGAAATCATTCCATCAGAAGGATTCGGCTTTTTACGACCGATTAACTATGCGCCAAGTGCTGAAGATATTTATATTTCGGCATCACAAATTCGCCGGTTCGATTTAAGAAATGGCGATAAAGTATCTGGAAAAGTACGCCCACCAAAAGAGAATGAACGTTATTATGGATTATTACACGTTGATGCGGTAAATGATGAGAATCCTGAAACGGCAAAAGAACGTGTACATTTTCCAGCATTAACAGCGCTTTATCCAGACCGGATGATGAAGCTTGAAACAGAGCAGAAGAAGCTGTCGACACGTATTATGGATTTGATGACACCGGTTGGGTATGGGCAACGTGGTTTAATTGTCGCACCACCAAAGGCTGGGAAAACAGTACTTTTAAAGCAAATTGCAAATAGTATTTCAGAAAATCAACCGAATGCAAAACTGATCATTCTCTTAATTGATGAACGACCAGAAGAAGTAACCGATATTGAACGTTCAGTCCATCCCGATGTTGATGTCGTAAGTTCGACGTTTGATGAAGTGCCAGAAAGTCATATCCGTGTGTCTGAGCTTGTATTGGAACGAGCGATGCGTCTTGTTGAGCATAAGCAAGATGTGATTATTTTGATGGATAGTATTACGCGCTTAACACGTGCGTATAACTTAGCCATTCCACCAAGTGGACGAACATTATCAGGGGGGATTGACCCAGCAGCCTTCCATCGTCCGAAACGATTCTTCGGGGCAGCACGTAATATTGAAGAAGGTGGCAGCATGACCATCCTGGCAACGGCGCTTGTAGATACAGGCTCGCGAATGGATGATGTCATTTATGAGGAATTTAAAGGAACAGGTAACATGGAGCTACATCTTGATCGTAGCTTGGCAGAACGTAGAATCTTCCCAGCAATTGATATCTTACGTTCTGGTACGCGTAAAGAAGAACTGCTTGTTTCCCAAAACCATCTTGAAAAAATGTGGGCGATTCGTAAAACGATGCAAGACTCTCAAGACTTCCTTGAACGTTTCTTAAGAAAATTACGTAATTCGGAAAACAATGATGAGTTTTTAGAACGAATTGGTGAAGAAATGAAAGCCCGACATAAAAAATAAATGTGAACAGGGACAAGTTACTTTTTATGGAAATGAATCATAAGAGAAAACTCTTTGTAGACTATTGCAAACGATAGTTTACCCTGTTATAATCATTAAATGATGAGTTTAGATAGACGTATGTCTATAACGGCTCTTTAAATTAACTCTGTTTCCACAGGATTCAGGGCAGGAGGAGTGTTACGAATGAAAAAGGATATCCATCCAGAATACAGAAAAGTAGTATTTCTTGACTCAAGTTCAGACTTCAAATTCTTGAGCGGATCTACGAAATCATCAGAAGAAACAATTGAATGGGAAGACGGGAACACATACCCACTAATTCGTGTTGAAATTAGTTCAGATACACACCCGTTCTACACAGGTAAACAAAAAGCTGACAAAGTCGGCGGACGCGTTGACCGATTCAAGAAAAAATATAATATGTAATGTAGAGTGCTTAAAATTTTGTTTAGAGACGTACGGACTGGACAGACCTGCATGAAATAAAGGAAAGCCCAAAAGTATTTTTGAAGCTTGACTTATTGAAAGCAGGGAGGGAAGTCTCGCTAGTCTCTAAAAGTTTAAGCCAGACTATGGTGTTGAGTGGGCTTGTTCAGCGATGACAAGCATAAGCGATAAATGTAGAACATACAGGGTTTTCGTATGTGGCACATTTTTGCTTATGTCTCGAATCGCTAGCCCACGAAACCGGACTAAACTATGGTGTTGAGTGGATTGCTCAGCTTTTTACGCACACACAAGCAACATTACAAAACATGGAAACAGGCAAAGACCCTTTGCCTGTTTTTCTTGTTTCTAC
>DVIO01000134.1 GCA_018711205.1 Candidatus Avamphibacillus intestinigallinarum
GCAGGATGTGATTATGCATGTTCTTGGTGTGATTCGAAGTTTACCTGGGATGGTTCGGAAAAAGACCAGATTACGATGATGTCTGCTGAAGGAATTATTGATGAGCTTGACCGGATTGCTAAAGGACGCTATCAACACGTCACGATTTCAGGCGGAAATCCTGGGTTATTAAAGCATTTAGGAACACTTGTAGACAAGCTTCATGAACGCAATATAAAAGTTGCGCTTGAAACACAAGGGTCAAAATGGCAGGATTGGTTTTTAGACATTGATGAATTAACGTTATCACCGAAACCACCAAGTTCATTGATGAAAACGGATTTTCATGTGTTGGATACGATTATTCAACGTTTAAAAACGAAACAGAAGGGTTCTTTCAGCATCAAAGTTGTCATCTTTAATGATGAGGATTTAGCGTATGCGACAGAGCTTCATAAAAAATATCCGACAGCTGACTGGTATTTACAGGTCGGAAATGATGATATCGATACAACCGACTCGACTCAGTTGGTTCAATATTTATTACGTAAATATGAAGCGTTAATTGATACAGTAATGGAAAGCGAAGAATTAAATAATGTGAAAGTGTTACCCCAATTACACACCTATTTATGGGGTAACTTACGTGGTGTATAAAGTATGCATGAAGCGGAAACCTGTATATAATCAGTTTTCCGCTTTTAAATTTTATATGGCTTTGAAAAAACATATTATTATCTATAAAGTTGCGATGTTTAGTATGATAGATATGTTGAGTATGTTACGTGTCTAATGGGTGAAAACAATAAGTAGAGCATCTACAATCATACAAATGATTGCAAACCATTAGGTGAGACTTATAGAAAGGAAGTCATCATATGGAGATCGGTATTTATACATTAGGGGATTTGGCAGTTGATCCATCTACCAATGAGACAATAGATCCGAATCAGCGGATGGAAGAAGTCATTGAAGCGGCTAAATTGGCTGATGACTTAGGATTAGATGTGTTTGGGGTAGGAGAGCATCATCGTTTAGACTTTGTCATCTCTACGCCAGCTGTCGTACTTTCAGCTATCGCACGTGAAACAAAAAATATTCGCCTAACAAGTGCGACAACGGTGTTAAGTACGACTGATCCCGTTCGGTTATACGAAGAATTTGCAACGGTTGATTTATTATCACAAGGTAGAGCGGAAATGATGGCTGGACGTGGTGCTTTTTTAGAGCCTTTTGAATTATTTGGTTATGAGCTTGCGGCGTTTGATGGATTATTCAAAGAACATATGGATTTATTTTTGCAATTGAATCGAAGAGAGCAACTGGACTGGGAAGGAAAGTATCGCTCCCCACTTAAAAATGCGCAAATTGCACCACGTGCCTACCAAAAAGAAATTCCTGTTTGGATTGGTGTGGGTGGCTCGGTTGACAGTGCTGTTCGTGCTGGCACATTCGGTTCGGGTCTAGCGATGGCTATTTTAAGTGGAGATCCCGAACGGTTCATTCCGCTTGCGAAGGCATACAAAAAGGCATTTCAAGAAGCAGGACATGATGAAAAGCAAATGCGTATCGGCGTTACGGGGCATGGGTTTATTGCTGAAACGAGTGAAGCAGCACATGATATATTTTATCCGTACTATAAACAATATAAAACAGCAGCAAAAAAACGCAAAGATCCAGACTTTGAGCTTACTCGTGAACTATTTGAGAGTTGGACAGCCCCAGAAGGCGCATTATTTGTTGGGAGTCCAGAAGAGATTGCTGACAAAATTGTGTATCAACATGAACATTTTGGACATGATCGTTGTCTACTGCAATTAGATGTAGGTGGCGTACCGTTTGAGCATATCACACGCAGTATTGAATTATTAGCGAATAAGGTTGTGCCAATGGTAAAGGAAAGATTGCAGTAATAGTATAAAAGTAAAAGCATGTTTACTAATTTTGAAGGTAAAAAGGGCGATCAGCATATGTCTCTTGCATTAGATTATCAACTCTAATGCAAGGGGCATTTTTTAATGAAGTGAAATCTTTTGGCTTATGAGCGTATGTAAACGACCTAGATATTAAGCATGGGAGATGATAAACTATATAAGGCTCTTTAGACCGGACGACATATAGAGAATATAAGATAGATAGGAAGTTAAGTGATGATGATACATACAATGAAACAGGAATGGTTTTTAAATGTGCGCGGGGATATATTATCAGGAATCGTCGTTGCACTTGCTTTAATACCGGAGGCTATTGCATTTTCTATTATTGCAGGTGTGAATCCGATGGTTGGATTATATGCCTCCTTTTCAATTGCGGTGATTATTTCATTTACAGGTGGTCGGCCTGCGATGATTTCTGCTGCAACCGGAGCGATGGCTCTTGTAATGGCACCACTTGTACGTGAGTATGGGTTGGATTATTTATTTGCAACGACGATTTTAACGGGAATTTTTCAAATTTTATTTGGTGTTTTTAAAATTGCGCGTTTAATGAAATTTATCCCTAGGGGTGTCATGATAGGGTTTGTTAACGCTTTGGCAATCTTAATTTTTATGGCCCAAGTTCCGCATTTTATTGGAATTTCTACTATGACGTATGTGTTCGTTGGCATTACGTTGTTAATCGTCTATGTTTTGCCACGTTTTATGAAGGCCATACCAGCTCCATTAATTGCGATTATTGTACTAACTACGATATCTATCTTTTCTGATGTGAAGCTACATACAGTTGGAGATCTCGGGGCGATTACCCAGACATTGCCAACGTTTCTCATCCCACAAGTGCCGTTTTCGTTTGAAACGCTACGGATTATTGTCCCGTATGCATTTGCTCTATCGATTGTTGGTTTGTTAGAGACGCTTTTAACATCATCAATTATCGATGATATGACAGAAACAGGAAGCGATAAAAACCGGGAAGCACGAGGGCAAGGAATTGCGAACACCATTACTGGATTTTTAGGTGGAATGGCTGGTTGTGCGATGATAGGTCAGTCTGTCATTAATGTGAAGTCAGGAGGACGTGGACGTTTATCTACGTTTATTGCTGGTGCATTTTTAATGTTTTTAATTATTGTACTTGGTGGTGTCGTTGTTCAGATTCCGATGCCGGTTCTTGTTGGGATTATGATTATGGTGTCAATTGGGACGTTTGATTGGTCTTCATTTACATATTTGGTGAAGGCACCACGTACAGATGCGATTGTGATGCTTGTCACGGTCAT
>DVIO01000015.1 GCA_018711205.1 Candidatus Avamphibacillus intestinigallinarum
GGTAAAATTACGTTATTTGTTGGCAAGTTCATCCCTCATTTCCAAAACTTTGTCACGCATACGCGCACGGTAATCTTCTAACTGCTTAGAAACAGCTTCATCACTCGTTCCGATAATTTGCGCAGCAAGAATACCCGCATTTTTCGCACCGGCTTTACCAATTGCAACCGTCGCCGTTGGTACCCCGCCTGGCATTTGTACAATCGATAATAATGAATCCATTCCATCTAATGCTTTTGATTGAACGGGGACCCCGATAACCGGAAGTACTGTTTGTGATGCGACCATTCCTGGAAGATGCGCAGCCCCTCCAGCACCTGCAATGATGACGCGAAGTCCTTTATCCTTAGCACCTTTTGCATATTCAAACATATCATCTGGTGTACGATGGGCACTGATGATTTCTTTTTCATAAGCTAAGCCTAATTCATCTAATACATCACATGCATGTTTCATCGTTTCCCAGTCAGAGATACTTCCCATAATGACGCCAATTTTTGTCATCTGTTTCCCTCGTTTCATCCATAATTATTCGTCTTTACATCCATTCCCTGATTTTTCAAAATCATATCCTCAAGAAATTCAATCACACAATCCAATTTCTACACAAATCATATCAAAATATGAAGTTTTATGTCAATTAAATTCGAACATTTAATTATGAAATAAGTTTAATGTTCGGTTTTTGGTTAAATTACATGTTAAATTCTTTTAGAAATAAAAAAATAAGACCTTTTTTATGAAGGTCTTATTATTCTTCTTCTTTATTAAACGATTTCGTTGAACCACTTACTGAACCACCTGGCTGAATCATTTGGCTTGATGGTGTATTTGGAGGATCTTGTTCATCTACAAAATGTTCCGTATCCTCAATCGGTGGCTGTTTCTTCGGATTAAATAAGCGTCCTTTTCGTACTTGTTTCACCCAGAATCCACCATAGATTTGTTTTGGTTCGTATGAAATGATAAAAGCACGTTCATCGATTTCTTTAATCAATTGATATAATGATAATTCATATTTTCGCGGTGTTAAAATTTGCATGGACAAACGGTCACCATAACGACCATTCGTAAGCCAATGTGTGACGCCGTAGCCTTTTTTGCGGATTTCCTCTGGAATATCTAAATCTGGTGTACTCGCGGTTACATTTACCGTAATATAACCGAGCGCTAATTTCTCCTCAATACGTGAACCCACGATGACGCCAAGCGCAAACCCAACAGCATAGGCCGCTACGTTCTGAATCGCATTTAAATTATTTAATACGAGTCCAATCCCCACAACATACATCGTCACTTCAAACAAACTTACAAAAGCAGCAAGATATCTTCTACCTTTTAATGTTAAAATCATTCGTATTGTAGATAAGGAAACATATATCACATTCACGACTAAAATAATGATTACCATGGCATACGCATTTTCTAACACGAACCGTTCCTCCCATTCTCAGTACAACCTTTAAGTTTTATTGTATGCCTTGTCTTACTTCCCAATTCAAATACATCTATAACGTTAATTACGCATCTATATTCGGTCCATACACGCGCTTTTCAATAGAGGATTCTCTAGACCGTAATCTTTTTTGTAATTTTTCACGCCACCCTGGAGCAAGTCCTTCACATCGTGACAGTTCATCCGTGCGAACGAGATCATGTTTTTCGTGGTGCATCACTTCATTCGCAGCCGCAATTGACCACTGGGGATACGGTCTTTCTTTTAATTCTAAATCCACCTTACTCCATACATAACCTGGTTTTAATACACGAAAATACCAGCCTGTTTTTCCAGTGTTTTGAATTTGTAATGCCAGCTCTTTACGACGATAGCGCCTTGCCGGACGCCAACAAGGATTACGTGGTTGCGACACTTGAATAATCGCATCACCAAATTGATATATATCACCAATGAATACTGTAAATTCATCCATTTCTAAAACAGCCATATTCTCCCCAAAGCCACCATAATGCATATCGATTTGTTCAATTTCTCTCCAATATCGATAGTGGCCAATCGGATAAGCGAATAATGCTTTTTCCTGTCCACCGTGATTCTTTTTATCTCCTACTTCATCACCTTGTAAGCCCGTTTCAGACAACCACACTTTCTCAGATGTTGGTTCTTTAAACATCCCCGTTGTCCAAAGACGGTCCATTGGATCAATCGCATCTTTTTTACCGACTTCTTTTACTTTACCGAGGAATAGCTGATGAACATACGGTTCTAATGTCATAGTTGCCACCACCTTTATCATACATTGCATATATTTACTTATTACCACTCTACTTCATATATTATCACAGACGCTTTCGTTTGATAGCTATTTTTGTTTATAAACATAGACAAAAACTTAAATCAGACCAATTAACTTAATCATTAAATCGAAAAAAATTATTTCCAATTTTTATCTGGATAAAATGTCAAAACAGTGCTCATAGTAAATAAAGAAACAGTTGATGATAACATTTACAAAAAAATCCATAAAAACCGAGAACTTTTTATTTTTCTTTGAGCAAAATAGGCGTATAATGATTTTGTAAAAAAAATACTTTATGCAAAAGAATACAAGCTCATATCGTATCCCGAGTTCATTCAACTACATGAATACACTCGACATCATGCGTACTGAACAACGTATTTTGAAAACGCATACGTAAAACAACAAGGAGTGAACAACAATGCCAAAGAAAGAATCATTATTTTCTTTGAAAACCCTTTTATTTAGCTTTCAAGCAGCGAATACAATCTTAATTACTTTCCTGCCCTTATATTTAGCGAAGGTACTTGGGTTTTCGGGGACACAAATCGGGTGGGTTCTCGCTGTAGGACCATTGGCATCGATTATTTCCCAACCATTCTGGGGATACATGAGTGACAAATATAAAACTGTCAAAAAAATGCTCGTTATTTGTACTTGGGGGATGATTGTTTCAAGTGTTATTTTCTTCAACACAGAAACATTAGTTGCCGTACTTGTTACAGCGTTTCTATTTTATTTCTTTACGACCCCTATCGGTGGACTAAGTGATAGTCTAGCTCAAAGAAGAGCAAGTGAAATCGGTGTTTCATTCGGATCAATTCGGACATGGGGCTCAATCGGATTCGCCAGTTCCGCATTGATTGTTGGTCAAGTGCTTGATCGCACAGGGATTGAGTATATTCTTTGGCCACTGATTATCGTTTCAATTGTTGTTCTGTGGGCAAGCCATAAGGTAAAAGATATAAAAGTAGATTCAGATCCTATTTCATTAAAAGATGTATCTAAATTATTTAAAAACATACCATTCATCACATTTTTATTCTTTTTAATGTTCATTACCATTTCACATCGGACAAATGACAGCTTCATTGCCGTTTATTTAGACAAGCTAGGCGCTGGTGAAAGCTTGGTCGGGACAGCTTGGTTCGTTGGGTTAGCCAGTGAAGCGATTTTACTCGCTTTATCAAAATATTGGTATCGCAAGTTTAGTCCACTGACTTTCTTAATCATTGCTGGAGCGATTTATGCTGCACGTTGGTACATTTATGGAATGATTACCGATCCAGTTTATATCGTACCTTTACAAGTTTTAAATGGTGTGACATTCGGGATCTTTTATCTATCAGCATTTGACCTTACGTCACAGCTCGTACAGAAAAACCTGCACACATCAGGTCATTTAGCCTTTTACACTGTATACTTCGGAATTTCCGGAATCATCGGTTCATTAATGGGTGGTAAAATTATCGACACCTTTAATGGTCATGTTTTATATACTGTAATGGGAACGTTTGCATTAGCTGGTACAATTATGTTAGCGTTTTACTACATGCTTTGGTATCGAAAAAACGATACGATCGACAAAACAACACATTAAGCAAAAGAGTCAAAGAACTAGGCATATTTTTGCCAGCTTCTTTGACTCTTTTTTATGCATTCCATTAATGAATAATCGATAACCAAATAAATAGCCCTGTTAATGTGATGAATAACGTCGGAATCGTTAAGATAATTCCTACTTTAAAATAATAGCCCCACGTAATTCGTACACCTTTTGTTTTCAGAACATGGAGCCATAATAACGTGGCCAATGATCCAATCGGTGTAATTTTCGGTCCTAAATCAGAACCGATAACATTCGCATAGATAAGTGCTTCTCTTAACACGCCTGTCGTATTCGTATCTGCAATCG
>DVIO01000135.1 GCA_018711205.1 Candidatus Avamphibacillus intestinigallinarum
CAAGAATGGCGAAGTATCATCAAAACAAGTAGTTATATAATATTATATAACTACTTGTTTTTTTATTGTTTGGTATTATGTAAAAAGGGAAAGGGATATAAAGTTATAACCTTATGAATATATGAAGATACGCTTTAATTAAAAGCCCAATTGATGTATAATATATAGTATTAAAGGAATATATGATTTTACATTTTAACAGGTGTATGTGAATAGATTCCGACCAACTGAGGTGAACAAGATGGCTAAAATTGTAGTGCTGTCTTTAATTAGTTTAATCGTTGCACTTGTTGTAACGCCATATGTGATTAAGTTAGCTTTGAAAATAAATGTAACAGATCAACCAAACCATCGGAAAATGCATAAAACGCCAACACCAACAATGGGTGGTGTTGCGATTTTTATTAGTTTTCTAGTTGGTTTATTAGTCTTGCAACCTACGAGTGAATATAATGTTGCTATTATCCTTGGAGCTTTCATTATTGTGGCCCTTGGGGTTTTAGATGATATGTATGTACTATCTGCTAAATTCAAGTTTATTACACAAATTCTTGTTGCGACTATGCTCGTATTTTGGGGTGGGCTACAGTTATCCTTTATTAATCTACCATTTGGTGGTCAGATTGAGTTTGGTTTCTTTAGTTCCATCATCACAATTCTTTGGATCGTTGGGATTACAAATGCGATGAATCTGATTGATGGGTTAGATGGGTTAGCCGGAGGCGTATCCTCAATTGCTTTGTTAACCATTGCTTTCATGGCAATGGTTATGGGAGAGGTATATGTCTTTACGATGGCACTTATCCTTTTCTTCTCAACAATTGGATTCTTGAAATATAATTTCTATCCGGCTAAGATTTTTATGGGTGATACAGGTGCTTTATTCCTTGGATACATGATTGCCGTGTTATCTCTCCTTGGCTTTAAAAACGTTACGATTATTTCGTTTGTCATTCCAATCTTAATTCTAGGGGTACCAATTGCCGATACATTGGTAGCGATTGTTCGTCGATATGTGAATCGTCAACCATTATCTGTAGCGGATCGTTCACATTTACATCATCGATTGGTTAAATTCGGTTTTACCCATAAACAAACCGTCTTAGTGATTTATGCATTAAGTATTATGTTCAGTATATCAGCGATTTTATTCTCTATGGCAACGGTATGGGGTTCAGTCCTCATCTTTGCAAGTGCTCTTATTACATTGCAAATTCTGATTGAGAACTTAGAGCTGATTAGTGTGAATTACAAGCCACTCACTAAGTTGTTTAGAGGTTTGGTACAAAATACGAAACAATTATAAAAACCATTTCTGTATTTGCAGAAATGGTTTTTATAATGTAAAAATAGCATAATAATATTAAAAAAAGGGTACTTATACTTAACGAAGTAGTATAATCTATTTTTAAATTGTAAAATACAATATTACTTATCTGAAATGTAATGTATACTTTATTAATAGACTATAAATTATTCATTAATAAAAGGGGATTCTATTTAATGAAAACAGAAAACTATGTTATAACGACTACGTTACGTGATAATTTTGGTGGCCGAACAAAGGCTTTACTACAAAGAAGTCTACTACTCTCAAAAGAATTCGGATTGAATTTCACCTTTATTACAGGGAACTTTAATCCAAATTATTATCAGATTTACGAATTATATAAGAAACAGGGATATGTAAGTTCTGACGCCAAGTTTATAAATATTTATGATTATATAGCAGGAAGAGACTATCAATATAAAAGAAAAAAACAACGTACATATAAACTGAAAGGTTATGATATTCAAGAGGTTAAAGAAGGAGAAATTTATCGTTACTTTAAGAATGGTGAATATGTAAAGTACCGCAAATTTGATTCGGAAAGTGGAGCCTTAATATTCGAGGATATAATGGATTTATATAATAGAAAAAGAAAAGAAAGATTAGAATATAATGATTTTGGCTATCTAGCGAGGAAGACTATTTATAAAACAGACACACTTCAAATAAGTACACAACTTTATTATGATGATAAAGGGAAAGTATATTTGGAAAAGTGGTTTAAGGGTGGAAAGTCTAATCCTTCAAAAATTCTTTTGTTTCAGAAAGATGGTATTAAAGAATTTCAAACAGAAAAAATTTTTTTACGATATGCATTGAATCTTATTTTAACAGATAATTCAAATACATTTTGTGATGCACGTTTATTTGACAAACCCTTATTAGAATGTAAAGTAAATACAAGAAAGATTTGTATTTTACATAGTTCACATTTAATGGATGGAACTATAAGGAAGTCTTATAAATATTTATTAGATCATCCAGAGAAAGTTGACAATGTAGTTGTCCTAACTGAAGAGCAATATGAAGACTTATTAAGTTATGGAGTTCAACCTAAGAAGATGTTTGTCATACCTCATACTATTACAATGAAACAACAATCTGATACAAATAATGTTACAAACCGAAAAAAGGAAATTGTATTTGTTGGTCGTCTTGCGGCTGAAAAGCAAATTGATCATGGTATAAAAGCTTTTGAATTAATAGCCAATCAATATCCTGAATGGAATTTTTCTATTTATGGAGATGGTGCGGAATTTGAAACATTAGATACATTAATTAAAGAACGAGGTTTACAGGAAAGAGTTACTCTTAAAGGTTTTACAGATAATCCAAAAAAGGCGTTCCAAAATGCTGCGTTTTCTATTGTTACAAGTCAATACGAGGGTTTTGGTTTAATTATTTTAGAAAGCATTAATGAAGGGTGTCCGGTTTTATCTTATGATTTTAAATATGGACCAAAAGATATTATTATTGAAAATCAAACTGGTAAAATTGTCGAAAAAAATAACATTGATGAACTCGCGAAAGGAATGAAGGATATGATTGATAGTCCATTATCTGGTGAGGTAAAATTAGATGAAAAATTTGATGAGACCCATTATTTAAAGAATTGGAAAGAAGCTCTTTTATAAAAAATCATTTCTTCTATCAATACTAGATAGAAGAAATGATTTTTAGATTCGTTATTGATTATATTGTTGCTGTTGTTGGTATGGATCTTGCTGCTGGTTTGGATCTTGTTGTTCTTGATACTGATTATTTTGTGCTGGTTGTTGGTATGGATCCTCTTGCTGTTGATTTGGATCTTGTTGACCTTCGTTTAAATCCTGTTCACCCTCCTGTTGACCAGGAACTTCAGGGTTTTCACGGTAAGTTTCAATTTGTGTGTCATTGTTTTTTAAAGGTAAGTCAAGATGTTTTTGTAATTTATGTTTAACATCCACGAGGCCTTCTTCTTCAAGCTGCCAGTAATATGTGCCAGAAGGTTGATAGTCTCGCCCTTTTAATGATAATGATTCAATATCAGGTTTGCCGTTTGTACCGTAAGCGATTAAACTTTTGATATCTGAGAATGTTAAATTCGTCGTCATGTTTTCTCCAACGGCTTCAATGATGTCATCATATTTTAAAACAGAGTTTAAAGAAATCGCTCGGTCAAGCATAGCTTCTAAAATCATTTGTTGACGTTTTCCGCGTTCAATATCATTGTCGATTTTTCTTGTACGAGCTAGTGCGAGTGCTTCTTCACCATTTAGCTTTTGTTTTCCTTTTTTCAGATGAATGGCGTTTGCTTTGTCACGTGAATCTTGTTCGTTGAATTCGAATGGTACATCTACTGTAACGCCATCTAGGGATTCAACAACATCGATAAACGCATCGAAGTTCACTTTCACATAGTAATCGACGGGTACATCAAGTAAGTTCTCGACAGTTTCAATTGTACCTTTTGTTCCACCAAATGCATGAGCGTGGTTAATTTTAGTCGAATAACCGACATCTGGAATATACGTGTACGAGTCACGTGGAATACTTAATAGCTTCACGCTTTTCTTCTCTTTATTCAAAGTTGCAAGCATAAGAGAGTCCGTTCTGGCATCTCCGTCACCAGATCTTTTTTCACTTGAATCAATTCCCATGACAAGAATCGAAACGTTATCGAATTTTGGATCAACGAGTTTATCTCGCAGTGAGGATTTCTCTCTCCCATCATCTTCGAAGGCTTTATTTGCAACAGAGTTTGCTTTTATATAAAGTGAACCTGCGTAAACGGCTACTCCTAAAAATATTAAAATCAGTGGTAATAAAATAAATGTGACACGTTTCCGCAATTTACGTTTTTTTCCGCGGCTTCGCAGGCGTGTTTCTGAGTCTTTAAATTTAGACATGTTTCATTCTCCTTATGTCGTAAAATAAACATATACGTTTATGAAAATCTTGAATTATTGTGTGCTTTTTCGTATGATATGAAAGACTTGTAACATATGAAAAATCAATTGCTATAATGCAATTTAAGCTAATCTTTATTGTACTATGTATTAGGCTAGACGTAAATTAAATTTTGATTACAATTGAGTAAAATTTGTGGAAGCTTTTATAAACATCAAGAGAACTATCAATTAAAATGAATCAATAGAAAGGTCTATGTGCATGACTAAATCTACAGTAAAAACGCGAATTATGGGAATAGACTTCGTTAACACAACAATGTCACGCTTTTTGTCAGATTCAATCGAACCGAGATTACAACAAGAAAAGCAAACCTTTGTCGTGACGGCTAATCCAGAAATTGTTATGCAAACTCGGAAAGATTCAGCCTATAAAGGCGCGATTCAATCGTCTGATTATGTCGTCCCTGATGGAATTGGGATTATTAAAGCAGCAAGTTGGTTAAAAGAACCGTTACAAGAAAGAATTGCAGGTTTTGATCTGACATTAGAGTTATTACAAATCGCAAATGATAAAGGCTACGCTTGCTATTTTCTTGGGGCAACAGAAGAAGTAAATGCTATAGCTGTTCAAAGGGTATGTGAAGAGTACCCAAATATTCCAATCGCAGGAAGAAAACATGGCTTTTTCGATTTTTCGGATGAAGAGATTGCTCGCGAAATCGCCGGAACGAATCCGGATATTGTTTTTGTAGCGTTAGGTTTACCGAGACAAGAACTATGGATCAAGCAATATAAACGATATTTTGACAAGGGGTTATTCATCGGTGTAGGTGGGAGCTTTGATGTATTAGCTGGAAAAGTCAATCGCGCTCCCGAGATATGGATTAAATTGAATTTAGAATGGTTTTACCGATTAGTAAAACAGCCATCACGATGGAAGCGTATTTTGAAGATTTTTCAATTTATGTTTTTAGTACTAATCGGCAAAGGAAAAAAAGAATAGCATACAAATAAAAAGCTTCGAGATCTAATGTTCTCGAAGCTTTTTTCGGATAAAATTATTAAATCTTGTTTAAATCTTGTTTGATTTTCGTTGTAGAAATGCCTTCTGTACGGGGGAGGTAGACAACTTCACAATGATCTTTCAAGAAGTCGAATTCACCAACCCAATCATCGCCCATTACAAAAACATCGACATTATGATCTACAACATCTTCAACTTTTTGTTCCCAATGTTCTTCTGGGATGACCTCATCAACATATTTAATTGCTTCTAAGATTAATTTGCGATCTTCGAAAGAATGATATGCTTTCTTACCTTTTATAGCATTAAATTCATCAGACGAAACAGCGACGATTAGGTAGTCGCCAAGATCTT
>DVIO01000136.1 GCA_018711205.1 Candidatus Avamphibacillus intestinigallinarum
GGTATTGGTTGGCATATGGGCGTATGTGCGAATATCGGAATCAGTAAAGCTTGGGATGAAGCGGTTTATCAAAAATTTGCTCGAGATGTACTCGAAAACGGTGCACTGATTAATAATTCAGCCTCAGAGCCAAAATCGGGTAGTCCTTCATGGGGAAATCGACCATTAACGATTGCGACAAAAACGGAAGAGGGTTGGATCATTGATGGTCGGAAAAACTTCACGACCCTTGCGCCTGTATTAGATTATTTTGTCGTATCCGCTTCAATTGCCGATAGTGAGGATGTCGGTAATTTCCTCGTGCGCCGCACGTGTCCAGGTGTAGCTATTGAAGAAACATGGGATTCGATTGCGATGGCTGGAACAGGAAGTCATGATCTTGTATTGGATCAAGTGAAGGTTAATGAGGAAGATTTCGTTGCCTATCGCCATGTTGGTCCGCCAACAGCACAAGGATGGCTACTGCATATTCCGACAGCGTATTTAGGAATTGCCCGCGCGGCACATGATGAGGCGGTAAGATTTGCTGTTTCATATTCCCCGGGTTCAATGGAAGGGACGATATCAGATATCCCGACCGTTCAGGCACGTATTGGTCAAATGGCTTTAAAACTGCGTGAGAGTGAAACCTACTTATTCTCAGTTGCTCGGAAATGGGATGAATCGACTGCTGAAGTTCGGAAAACGATGCATGCGGATTTAGCTGTAGCTAAATTAATTGTCGTTAATAAAGCGAATGAAATTGTAGACTTAGCTATGCGTATCGTTGGAGCGCGAAGTTTATCAGCGAAGAATCCGTTGCAACGTTATTATCGTAATGTTCGGGCAGGATTACATAATCCACCAATGGACGATATTACGATGGGTCAGTTGGCGCAAGCCTCGATTAAACAATTTAAAACAGAATCATAAATACGTGTTAAAGGCTATTCCCAATATCAAATGATGATGGGAATAGCCTTTTAAATTGTTTTATTTAATGTGAAAGGTTTGGATCAAGGTTTCTAATTCATTAGCCATTTCACTTAAAGATTGTGTAGCGTGGTGAATATGACTGACTGATTCGTTTTGCTGATCGACCGAATCATTCACCTCTTCTAATTCATTCAATGTATGCTTGAAGACGTCTGATACCTCTTGGGCAGCTGAAGCGACTTCTTCAGTACCAGCAGAGATTTGTTCTGTTTGACTAGACACTTGATTGATCTGCTGATTCACATGTTCAAAGGCATTTAACACAGTATTAAATAATTGACCAATTTTTTCTACTTCAGCAATTCCAGTTTGCACATCTTGTAGGCCAGCTTCCATTGAGTTTGAGGCATCTTCAGTAGACGCGATAATCTCATCAATGATGTTTCTAATATCAACTGTTGCTTCACTTGTCTGTACGGCTAGTTTTTTCACTTCGTTGGCGACGACAGTGAATCCTTTACCATGTTCGCCAGCACGTGCAGCTTCAATTGACGCGTTTAAAGCAAGTAAATTCGTTTGTTCTGCAATCTCGGAAATGAGTAAAATAATTTTATTCACTTCTTGCGACTGGTCTTTTAAGGAATGAATGATCTCAGTTGATTGTTGAACAGACGCGCCGACAACATCCATTTGTTTGATGGCAGTTTGTGTATCTTCATAACCGGTATGAACTTCTTTAGAGACGTCTTTACTTGATGTGGCGACAAGTCCTGCGCTCTCTGCGATTTCTTGAACACTAATCGCCATATCTTCTGTCGCTTTTGATGTTTCAACAGATGAATGATATTGTGTTTCAGAATTTTGTAACACATCTTTTACGGAATGTGTAATCGATTGTGATGTTTTGGAAGAGTCATCTGATATTTGAGTCAATTCATTTGTTGAAGTCGTCACTTGAGTAATGGCGCTAGATATTTTTTTAACGAGATTACTAAACGAATCAAGCATTTGATTGATATTTAACTTCACAGTTGCGAGTTCGTCTGTGCCATGTACATCAAGTCTTTCAGTGAGATTTCCATCCGCCACTTTGCGCATGAGTTGGATAACGTCAGCAATTTGTTTAATGACGAATTTCGCAAGGAAATAGGCAACGATCGCAACGATGAGGACAAAACTAATGATAATAATGGTTGCGGCGATTTTTGATTTCTGTACGTTGGCAAATACCTCATCTGCTGGTGTGACCGTAACGAGTTGCCAGTTCGTTGATGGGATTTCTTGAAAAGCAATCGTTTCGTCATTTTGAATCATGAAGCCATTTTTCTGATTAAGAATGTCTTTTTTGAAACGGTCTAAGTTTTTTCCAGATGCGACAGGTTCGCCTACCTTATTGTCGTCAGGATGGATTAAAATATTCCCTGCAGGCGATACGATATAGCCGTATCCTGTTTCACCTAACTTAATTGAATCTACGAGTGTTAAAATTTCTGAAGGATCTAAAATTGCTTGAATCGCACCGACAAACGTATCATCCTTGTCAACTATTGGAACGTCAATAATCAAGATCGGTTCTCCAGAATTCACATCATTAATGACTTCCGAAATAAATACTTCTTTGGTCTCTTTCACGGCTTGAAAATGTTCTTGATCACTTACTTCAGCGGTTTTATTGAGAGTTGATTTGGCGACACCTTTATCATTTAAAAAAGAGTACCATTTCACCTCGTGATCAGCTTCCGCTAAAATTTTTAAATCAGGCAAAATATCATTTACTTTGCCATTTTCAAATTGTGGTGAAGCTTCAATTACATTTTCTAAAGCGCTTACTTTTTGAGAAAGCCAAGCATCAATGAAATTTGCGTTGACATCGACATTCGCTGTTTGCATCTCTTCAACTTCACTATGAATGGCGTTTGTAGATTGTTTCGTAATGATGATGGTAGCGATAATCAGTGGAATTAAAGCGAGAGCTAACAAGAGAATGGTAATTTTCGTTCGGATTGATGATTTGAATTTAATCATAGAAGGTTCTCCTTTTGAACGGTATTTTATATCAAGTTAGTACATTAGCATTATGTATGGATGAAGTTAGCGTCTATTATACAAGACTAATGAATCTAATACAAAAGATATTTTCACACAAAACTAGGTATAAAGAATCTTTTGATAGAAGTTATATACATACTATCGGTTTATTTTTCAATAAATTGTAGGAATTCTCTATAAGATTCAGATACTACATTGAACTTTTAGAAAAATAGATATATAATGAATTTTAAATAAACAATGAAAAGATTGAGAGAAACGTAATGAATATTGTTATGAAGGAGAAGTCATCTTGACTTTGCGAATGCTTTACTTTCAGATTCATTACGGATGACAGTCTTTACATATTTTTTACACATTGAACGAAATGAATTGAACATTAAAATGTGCACTTATAAGGAGGATGACAGTAATGCCAGAAGAACACGACCTACGTCACCGTAGTAAAGCATTTGATGGTGTCATGCGTGCACCAAACCGTGCGATGTTACGGGCAACTGGTTTACAGGATGAGGATTTTAAAAAACCGATGATTGGAATTGCGAGTACGTGGAGTGAGGTTACACCATGTAATATGCATATCAACGACTTGGCATTACGTGCGAAAGATGGTGCACGTGACGGCGGTGGAGTACCTTTCATCTTTAATACAATTACAGTATCTGATGGGATTTCAATGGGTACAGATGGAATGCGTTATTCTTTACCGAGTCGTGACGTAATTGCAGACTCGATTGAAACGGTTGTTGGGGCAGAGAGCCTTGATGCATTTCTAGCAATCGGTGGCTGTGATAAAAACATCCCTGGTTGTTTAATTGCAATTTCAAATGCTGATGTACCTTCTTTATTTGTTTATGGTGGAACGATTTCCCCGGGTAAACTGGACGGAGAAGATATTGATCTCGTTTCTGTATTTGAAGGTGTAGGGAAACATAATAATGGAGATATTTCTGACCAACAGTTAAAACGTATCGAATGTAATGCGTGTCCAGGTGCTGGTTCTTGTGGTGGGATGTACACTGCAAACACTATGGCTGCAGCTGCTGAGGCGATGGGGATGAGTCTACCATTTAGTTCATCTCACCCTGCTGAATGGCCTGAGAAACTGGATGATTGCTATGATGCTGGGAAAGCGTTGCTTAACTTACTTGAAAAAGGGATTTATCCAAAAGACATTATGACAAAAGAAGCATTTGAAAATGC
Source organism: Candidatus Avamphibacillus intestinigallinarum (assembly GCA_018711205.1). Classification (GTDB taxonomy): domain Bacteria; phylum Bacillota; class Bacilli; order Bacillales; family Amphibacillaceae; genus Avamphibacillus; species Avamphibacillus intestinigallinarum. Next base: position 4,168 of record DVIO01000136.1, read on the forward strand.
GATTGTCGTGGTCATGGCACTAGGTGGTTCTACTAACGCAATTCTACATTTGCTATCAATTGCTCATGCGATTGATGTTGATCTTGATATGGATGACTTTAACCGTATTCAAGAAAAAGTACCACATCTAGCAGACTTAAAACCAAGTGGTAAGTATGTATTCGAAGATCTATGTAATGTAGGTGGTGTGCCTGCAGTTATGAAGATGCTGCTTGAAGCAGGATACTTACATGGTGATTGCTTAACTGTAACGGGTAAAACAATTGCTGAAAACTTAGCTGAAGTTGATGACTTAAAAGAAGGTCAAGACGTGATTATGCCGCTTGACAAGCCAAAACGTGAAGACGGACCACTTATCGTACTACGTGGAAACCTGGCACCAGAAGGCGCTGTTGCAAAAGTGTCTGGTGTGAAAGTATCTCGCCATACTGGACCAGCTCGCGTGTTTGATACAGAAGCAGAAGCAACTGACGCGGTTATGCATAATAAGATTAATGAAGGTGACGTACTCGTTATTCGTCACGTTGGGCCAAAAGGTGGGCCAGGTATGCCAGAGATGTTATCCATCTCAGCAATCCTTGTTGGTAAAGGATTAGGAGAGAAAGTAGCCTTACTGACTGACGGTCGTTTCTCTGGTGGAACACATGGTTTGGTTATCGGCCATATTGCTCCAGAGGCTCAAGTCGGTGGACCGATTGCTTTACTTGAAGAGGGGGATAGCGTTACAATCGACTCTTCAACAAGAGAGATTTTCATGGACGTACCAGATGAAGAAATTGAAAGACGTCGTGAGAAATTCGTAGCGCCACCACTTTACAAAAAAGGTGTTCTTGGTAAATACGCACATAATGTTACGTCAGCATCAAAAGGTGCGGTAACCGATTATTTTAAACGTGAAGAATAAAAGACAACTACCTTAGATAAGCTTATCTAAGGTAGTTTTTTAAATGTTTGATAAGGGAATCATGTAATAGGGAAAAACATAGACTATGGGTATGTAAGATGGGAGGGTACGATGATGGCGCATAACTCGTTCGCCTTAGGAATGGGATTTCTTTGGATACCTCTTATATTTTTACTCATCATAGCTGTGGTCATCATGATTCAAAAGATTAATAAAAACTCATCAGGTGAAGAGTCATCTGATGAATCAAAAGCAACTAGCATTTTAAAAGAACGACTTGCCAAAGGAGAAATTGACCTAGAAGAGTATGATGAACTCTTTGAAAAAATCAAAAAATCATAATGTTTTAAAATACAGCTTAAAAGCATAATCCAGGGGTATGGATTATGCTTTTTTAGTTTGCATAATGATTGACAATTATACAGTACAGGGATATTATAGAAGTATATCAAATAGGTGTAGGGGGTATTATGATGGCGGATAAAAAACCAGTCACTCCACGATCAAACGATGAGAAACAGGCGGTCGTTAATCGTCTTAAACGTATAGAAGGACAAGTACGCGGTATTCAAAAAATGATTGAAGAAGATCGTTATTGTATAGATATATTGGTTCAGTTAAGTGCAATCGATTCAGCTTTGAAACAAGTTGGTTATTCAGTAACAGAACGGCATATGAAGCATTGTATCAGTCATGCGGTTAAAGAAAATCAAGGACCTGAAGCGATTGATGAGTTAATGAATGTCTTGAAACAATATTCGAAATAAATTGGCTTGGAGGGATGACCGTTGGCAAAAGAATCTGCAACGAATGATGTTCAAAAAGAGAAGCTCACCCTCGGTATAACTGGCATGACTTGTGCAGCTTGCTCAAGCCGGATAGAAAAAGTGCTTAATAAAATGGACGGCGTAGAAGCGCAAGTGAATTTAACAACGGAAAAAGCACGAATTGCTTACAATCCCGAAATGTCTACAGAGCATGAAATTGAACAAAAGATTGAAAAACTAGGATACGGTGTTCAAACAGAAACAAGTGTGTTTGATATTCAAGGGATGACTTGTGCGGCTTGTTCCACTCGTATTGAGAAAGTATTAAACAAACAAGCGGCTATTAAAGAAGCGAATGTAAACTTGACGAATGAAACAGCGAATGTCACGTATTTACCTGGTTTAATCAGTGAACATGAGATTATTAAGCGAATTAAAAAATTAGGCTATGACGCCAATGTTCAAGCAGGTCGAGAGGAAAAGAGCTCGCGTAAAGAAAAAGAAGTAAAACGCATGCAAATTAAATTAATCATCTCGACTATTTTATCGATTCCTTTATTAATGACGATGCTTGATCATTTATTTGGCATTGAATTGCCAAGTATTTTTATGAATCCATGGTTTCAGCTAACTTTTGCAGCACCAGTACAATTCATCATTGGTTGGCAATTTTACACAGGTGCTTATAAAAATGTACGGAATGGTTCATTAAATATGGACGTACTTGTTTCCTTAGGTACAAGTGCAGCCTTTTTATATAGTTTATATGAAGCATTTAAAACAATTGAGAATACAGCTTATGAACCACATTTATACTTTGAAACAAGTGCTATTTTAATTACCCTTATTTTATTCGGTAAATATTTGGAAACACGTGCTAAAAGTCAAACGACACAAGCGATTTCAAAGCTATTAAATTTGCAAGCTAAGGAAGCGCGTATCATCGTAGACGGCGAAGAACAGATGATTTCTGTAGATGATGTAGCAGTAGGTGATACGTTACGAATTAAACCTGGTGAAAAGATTCCAGTTGATGGTGAGATTATTAAAGGCACGACAGCTATTGATGAATCCATGATTACGGGCGAATCTATTCCAATTGAGAAGAATATTGGCTCAAAAGTCATTGGTGCAACAATGAATCAAAATGGCAGTATTGATATTGAGGCAGAAAAAGTTGGTAAAGATACAGCACTAGCTTCAATTGTACAAGCTGTTGAGGATGCGCAAGGTTCAAAAGCACCTATTCAACGTCTGGCAGATAACATCTCAGGTATTTTTGTTCCAATTGTTGTAGGAATAGCTGTCGTAACGTTTATCATTTGGATGACACTTGTCGATCCGGGTTCAGTGGAACCTGCTCTAGTGGCATCCATTGCAGTTCTTGTCATTGCTTGTCCTTGTGCACTTGGTCTTGCAACACCGACATCAATCATGGTCGGTACAGGAAAAGCGGCAGATGACGGGATTTTATTTAAAGGTGGCGAATATTTGGAGCAAACCCATGAGCTCGATAAAATCGTCTTTGATAAAACGGGTACGATTACAAAGGGGACACCTGAAGTAACCGATTTTACGGGTGACAAAGAAATGTTGAGCTTATTAGCAAGTGCTGAAAAAGGCTCTGAACATCCACTGGCAACTGCAATCGTTTCTTATGCGACTGAACAAGGTTTGTCATTACAAGAATTAGATGCATTTGAGGCGATTCCAGGTCACGGGATTAAAGCGATTATTCATGGACAAACCGTTCTTGCTGGTAATCGTAAGTTACTTGACGACTATCAAGTTGCCACAGGAGACGCGGAAGTGGAAATGACACGTCTTGAAAAAGAAGGTAAGACGGTGATGATGCTCGCAGTAGACGGAGCGTTTCGCGGTGTGATTGCAGTAGCAGATACGATAAAAGATACAGCCCAAGAAGCAATTAGCCAACTAAAAGAACAAGGCTTAGAAATCATTATGCTAACAGGAGATCATGCAACAACAGCTGAAGCGATTGCAACAGAAGCGGGCATTGATACCGTGATTGCAGGGGTATTACCTGAAGAAAAAGCGAGCCATATTAAAGCTTTACAACAAGACGGCTCTAAAGTTGCGATGGTTGGTGATGGGATTAATGATGCACCAGCCCTAGCTGAAGCCACGATTGGGATTGCCATCGGAACGGGAACAGAAGTGGCAATTGAAGCAGCGGATGTCACGATATTACGCGGTGAATTGTTACTCATTCCTAAAGCGATTCAACTCAGCCATGCAACGATTAAAAATATTAGACAAAACTTATTTTGGGCATTTGCCTATAATAGTGCGGGCATACCCATTGCCGCATTGGGCTTACTCGCTCCGTGGATTGCGGGAGCGGCTATGGCCTTTAGTTCAGTGAGTGTCGTGCTGAATGCATTACGTTTAAAACGTGTAAAAGTCTAATAGATATTGAAATACAAAAACTCCCAGTCTCATATTTGCTGAGATTGGGAGTTTTTTATGCGATTATAAAAATCATTTAATGAGTGTCCAATGTGAGGACGGGTTTTCGTTTGATGTCGAATACTTCATGTAACGTTTCTGTGGCTTCTTTTGAAACCCAATAGACATTTGGTTTCTTTTGATCAATAAAAATGAAAGCACTTTTTTTACCTTCTCCGCCTAAATATAATTGCACATTTTCTGTTTTTTTATTGCGGTACTCGATTTGTAAATCATAATGGGGCATTTGCGGTGTAAGATTGGTTTGCTTCATGCCACTATTGATAATATCTTGTACGTCATCTAATGCTTCACCAACACGTAATGTAAGAAAAATATCATCATTTATAAATCCAGTTTGCACAGTGTTGGATACAGATAATTGCTGCAATGGATGTTCTAACACACCTGCATTAGCTGCGTCGGCGTGAGAAGAATTTGCAAGTTGGCTTGTTTGTAAGCCACAGCTTGCGAGGATCAGCGTACTACATAAAAGCAAAAGAACAAAACCATATTTTTTCAAGATCACATCACTCCATATACGATTTTTCATTCCTGTTGAAAAAATCATGTATGTATTAAAATATACTCGTATAAATAAAATAAATGACGCTTTACACTTGGAAACGGTTGGAAAATGCTTCTATTATTTATTCCTTCATGTATCCTTTATATACCCTGATTAAAAATAAAAAAACAAAACTGTAAATAAATTGAAAAAGTGAGCTGTATATGACAGCTCACTTCGTATGATGATATGGATTTAAATGAACGAGTACGTTTTCGACTTGAGGATATTCGTTCATCAATGTATCTTTTACGTGTTTCCCAATCGTATGACCTTCTTCAATACTTAAATAACTTTCGACACTTAGTTTAATATCGATAATGAGATAACTACCATGTGTTCTAGCGTATAGCGTATCGATTCTTTTTACACCATCAATGTCCATGACCGTTTTTTTGAAAGCTTGTACATGCTCATCATCATCGGTGAGTACCTTTTCCATAATGACGAGTGAAGAGTCTTTGGCTAGATTGTAGCCTACTTTTACAACGATTAATGAAACAATGATTCCTGAAATCGCATCACCATAAATAAGAAACGGTAGATGTAATTTCTCACTTAATATAGAAGCAACTATCCCGAGAAGGGCGGCTAAAGACGATAAAGAATCTGAACGATGATGCCACGCCTCTGATATAAGGGCTGAACTATCGTATTTTTTACCGAGATAATGCTTGTAATGAAATAAAGCTTCTTTAATTAGGATGGATGCAATGATGATCCAAAGTGCAATTGTGCCTGGAGGTGTTGGAATATCACCAAAAAAGATTTTTATTGAATAAAAGCTGATTTCTACACCGACCACAATAAGTAATAAGGCAACGATGATAGATGCGATGTTTTCAGCTTTACCATGTCCATATGGATGTTCTTCGTCTGGTGGTTTATGTGCAATCTTCACTGCAAATAAAATCACGATGGAGCCGACGATATCTGAGGTGGAGTGGAGGGCATCTGCAAGCAAAGCTTTAGAACCTGATAGGACGCCACCAATCGCTTTAATAATTGCGAGTAATGTGTTGACGATGATGCCAACCCATGTTGCTATGATGATTGTTTTTGTTTCATGTTTCAATATCGTTCACCACCTTTTTGAGCTATTTTCATACTAACAAACTTTATACAGGTGGGTCTACGGGAACATACTTCACTGACGGGAAGTAATTATAGTACACTCAATAAAGTTTCCTCACTCAAAAACTTAGTCATTACAACAATTTAATCGGTTTTCGCAGACGATAGATGATTCAGATAAGAAATAAGTTGAAATTAGGAAAAAG
>DVIO01000137.1 GCA_018711205.1 Candidatus Avamphibacillus intestinigallinarum
CATCCAATGATTCTCTTAATCATATAAGATGTTTTTCTAAATCTTCCATATAATAGTCTTTTTTATATTTATATTTTGACACATTATTTCAATTTATTTCCCCGGAAATAATCGAATAAAATATACCCCTGTCTTTTGTTATCGTTTTATCCTAACCAGTTAATTTCGTTTATCGTTTCTTCAAACCCAGTAAAATTCAAAAAATCATCTCGGTATGTTTTAGATACACGCGCAGGATGACGACTTTCTTTAATAATTCCTGCTTGAATAAATGGCTTATTCGACTGAGCTTCCTTCCCCCATAAAAACCATCTTAAATCAGGACGTCTATGAGATATGTAACGAATGACCTTTTCCGAAAATGGTTTCCATAATGCTGTATGTGTATTAGGCTCTCCTATTTTACATGTGAAGGATGTATTCAAAAATAAAACACCTTGATTTTCGAGATTAGAAAACCATTTTTCCGGACTAACAATCGGAAAAGTACCTGAGGCAATTTCCTTTTTAATTTGCGCATACGTTTTAATATCATCATATCGGTTAATATGATGATAATTTTTATATAATAATCTAACGATGTTCTTCAATGAGACTTGTCGAAATGGTTCCAACCAACTTGTTAAACCACCTACTTCAAAAGCTCGACCCGTTGCCACACCTTTGGCTGGATATACATCTTGACCAAGCCAAACAACTTTCATATTGTTTAGATTTGTCGTTAAAAATCGTAATACATTATTTGGATTTGTTGGGTTATAATCATTCCCAATTTGGGACTCAATCTGTCTAATTTCTTGAATCCGTTCATCTGTTAAAAAATCTAGCCAACTCGAATGTATTTCATCAGGAATAAACATGAATAAACCTTCTTTCTATGACATATCATCTCTACTTTTCTTCATATCGCATTCTTTCAATCGTAATAAGTTCTTGTTCTTTCCATATTAATTGTTCATATTTTTCCCATAACACATCTTTATTTATCGAAAAATTTATAAGATCTTCATTAATTTCATCAGATAACTCTTTTTCAAAAGTATGAATTTCTTGTATTAATTCATTCAACTCATATTGTTTTTGTTTTTCGATTTGATTTAAGTTATTCATAGTTGCTACCCCTCGTCTAATTTAGCAATCTTTTGTTGTTTACACATTGGTGGTCATTTAGTCCTATACCCGTAAACCAATAAAAGAAAACAAACTAAAACATTGTTTGATTCTTCTGTTTATCAAAAATGGATTCATAGTGATTGATAATGTCGCCATAACGCCCTATCGCTTGCGTGCCAATCGGGAATGGATAATCATGTTGACATTTCAAATGTAGAATTGTATCTAAATCATTTAATAGCACAATTTCACGATGACGAAACATATGATGACAAACTGGACATTTTAATAAATAATAAACCATTTATATACCTCGTCTTTCTAGCTGAACAGATCAATATCGCTATTTCATTTTTTCTCTATCTATACTATCGGCCAGTCTATCATAATTTTAATATTCTAGGTCTAATTTCTCATTTAAAAATCGTTTACGACCGGAGTAAGTTGCAAGTTCCCTTTGGATATGTTTTAATACTAGTCAAATAGAATAAGACGTTTTAAGACACTAGGGGAGCATCTATATGCTGAGAGAGAGTTTGTTCTTGACCCTTTGAACCTGATCTAGTTCATACTAGCGTAGGGAAGTGGCAGGATATTCATGAATATGTGATTTTTATTAAATATTCCAAAGCCTATTTTCCAATCAGGAAATAGGCTTTTTTAATTGTCTATATGCTTGAAGCGTAGCACCTTCAACTTTATGATCTCTCGCATTCAGATTTTACAGCACCATTTTTTTCAATGTTTTGTTTTCTCTGTTTTTAAAATCGTCCATTCTATTATAAAATAAAGAAAGGCGGAGATTTCAATTGGAAAGATTTAGCGAGCGTGTGTTTAAACGAGTTCAACCGATTTGGGATTCATATTTAGAACATCCATTTGTAAAAGGAATTGGAGATGGAGATTTAGCTAAAGATAAATTCATTCATTATATGAAGCAAGATTACGTTTATTTAATTGAGTACTCACGTATTTTTGCAATTGGAGCGTCTAAAGCAAATGATCTTGAAACAATGACAACATTTGCCAACCTATTACATGGTACAATGAATATTGAAATGGATTTACATCGTTCATACGCAGCCGAGTTTGGCATATCAAGCGAGGAGCTGGCACAAACGGAAGCTGGAGCTGTAATGGCTGCTTACACGAGCTACATGCTGAATCTATCACAACGTGGTGGTGTGGAAAACGCAGCGTGTGCCATGCTTGCTTGTGCATGGAGCTATCATTATATTGGCAAGGCATTGGCACAAAATTCAGATGCACTGACACACCCCTTCTATGGTAAATGGGTGCAAATGTATAGTTCTAAAGATTTTGCGGATTTAGCAAATACAGCAATTGATTTGGTCGATAGCTTAACTGCTGGAAAACCTGAAAAAGAATTAAAAGTTTTAGAAGACATCATTATTAAAACAAGTTATTTCGAATACATGTTTTGGGACATGGCTGAACAACAAGAAATGTGGCCTGTTGCCGAATTAACAAGTTAAGCGATTTTACGGAGGTGCTACGCTTCTTGAAAAAAGAACTTCACATTATCTCAGATATTATTTTTGATGAAAATGACTTTATTGAAACATCCGAGGAAATTTATCCTTACGTGACAGGAATTCATCTACGTGTAAAAGCATGGTCTGCACATAAACTCTTTCAAACGATCGAACGTTTAAAAGACGCAGGTGTACCAGGTGAGAAGATTTATGTAAACGATCGTGTCGATGTCGCGATTGCTTCAAAAGCAAACGGCGTACAACTATCATATCGTAGTTTGCCTGTTAAAGAGGTCAAAGAACATTTTCCAAATATTCGCATCGGAAAATCGATTCACACATTAGATGAAGCAAAACAAGCTGAAACAGACGGTGCTGATTATATTATGTTCGGAAATGTCTTTGAGACAAATTCTAAACCTGGGCAACCCGCTCAGGGGATTGAACGATTGAAAAAAATAAAAGAAGCCTCTTCTATACCGATTATTTCAATAGGAGGCATTACAACAGAAAATGTACAAGAGGTACTGCCTTATACAGACGGTATTGCTGTTTTATCGGCAATGTGGCAAGCAGTTGACCGACCTGGCATCATTAAAGAATTTTATGAACTATTAAATCCTGACAAAGCATAATATGGGATAGGAGTGATATGGAATGGAACTTATTATTAACGGAAACACACATACTGTTCCTAGTACAGTTCAAACAGTTTCACTATTGCTCGAACATTTAAATATTAAGCATGAAAGTGCCATTGTAGAACAAAATACAGAAATTCTAGACAAAAAAACATATACACAACAGGCAATTTCTGACGGTGATCGATTAGAAATTGTCCATTTCGTAGGAGGCGGTTGAATTGCTAAATATCGGACATCATTCTTTCAACTCAAGACTCTTGCTTGGTACTGGTAAATTCCCAAATGCAACCATACAAAAAGAAGCTGTAAGCGTTTCTGAAACAGAAATCCTTACCTTTGCTGTCCGACGTATGAACATTGAGAACCCAGAAGAAACGAATTTATTCGAAGAACTGCGCGGAGAACAATTCACGTTATTGCCTAATACCGCAGGTGCTCGCACGGCTGAAGAAGCTGTACGAATTGCTAAACTTGCAAAAGCTTCAGGCTTATGTGACATGATAAAGGTAGAAATTATCGGCGATGATAAAACACTACTGCCCGATCCGATTGAAACGTTACGTGCAACAGAAATACTTGTAAAAGAAGGATTCATCGTCCTTCCTTATACATCTGATGATGTTGTGCTCGCTAAACGTCTCGAACATGTGGGTGCACATGCTGTCATGCCTGCTGCAGCACCAATTGGTTCCGGGCTCGGTATCGTGAACCCTTATCATCTTAAATTAATCATTGAACAAGCTAATGTACCTATTATCGTAGATGCTGGAATTGGTTCACCTATTGATTGTGTGCAAGCAATGGAGATGGGAGCAGATGCCGTACTGTTAAACACAGCTGTTTCAGGTGCGAAAGATCCTGTAAAAATGGCCGAAGCAATGAAACTGGCGATTCAATCTGGTAGATTATCTTATGAAGCTGGACGTATACCAAAAAAACCATATGCGACAGCATCTAGTCCAACTGAGGGTCTCCTAAGTCATTAGGATAAAGATGAGGAGTACGATACGGTATGACAAACTTTGAACATTCAGAAGAGCACGATCATATTAAAAAAAGATACTCACGCCAAACATTATTTAAAGGAATTGGTTTAGAGGGACAATCCCTCTTACAGCATAAGCATGTTTTAATTATCGGCGTCGGTGCATTAGGAACTGCCAATGCAGAGATCCTTGTTCGCTCTGGTGTAGGCACTGTCACCATTGTTGACCGTGATTATGTCGAATATAGCAATTTACAACGTCAGCAATTGTTTACAGAACACGATGCTAAAGCACGAATTCCCAAAGCATTTGCGGCTAAAGAACGCCTCCAAGCCATTAATTCTGAAGTGACCATTCAAGCACATATCATGGATGTAAATGCTGAAACATTAGAATCGCTCATGTCTGGAGTGGATTTAATTCTTGATTCAACCGATAACTTTGAAACACGTATGCTGATAAATGACATGGCTCAAAAACATGAGATCCCTTGGATTTATGGCGCATGTGTATCAAGCTATGGAATTAGTATGACGATACTACCAAATGATACCCCTTGTTTACATTGCTTATTAGAAACAATCCCGACTGCTGGAGCCGCTACATGTGATACAGCTGGCATAATTGCACCAACTGTTCAAATGGTTGTGTCTCATCAAAGTGCCGAAGCTCTAAAAGTCTTAACTGAAAACTGGGACGCGATACATCGTAAACTTGTCTCATTTGATTTATGGTCAAATCAATATACAAAAATTGGGGTTCAGGCGATTAAAAAAGTGGATTGCCCTTCTTGTGGAACACATCCAAGCTATCCTTTTTTACAATGGGATAATCAATCAAAGGTGGCTGTATTATGCGGACGAAACACTGTACAAATTAGACCAGGACAGCTCGCAAAAATTGATGTGGATGCGGTTCATAACCACTTAGTCGATAGTGGCATACGAGTAGAGCGGAACCCATTTTTACTTTCCTTTGAAGTGGACGCACACCGACTTGTGTTATTCCAAGATGGCCGTGCACTGATTCACAACACAAAAGACATACAAGAAGCTAAAAATATGTATCATCGTTATATTGGCTAACATATAAAAATAACTCTCTTTCATTCCAATCTTATAAGGTTGGAATTTTTTTCTTGAATTCTCAAAAATTACGAAAGTAAAGCATTCTTTTTTCTTAAAGTGATGGTATACTAAATTTAACTCTATTAATGATTATAATACAAACTAAACTCGTCATTTTATTATAGATTAAATGTCTGTTATCCATACATATATTGTTACTTGCTTCAGCACTATAAGGTGCGGTTAAATCGGAGGGGATTTTATATGAAGTGTCGAAAATGTAATCTACCAATTCAAAAAGATGATAAAATTTGTCCACACTGCGGTGCCAAAGTTAAAAGACCTGCAAAGCTTATTTTCCTGTCATCGCTTGCTTTAGTTTTCATTATGGGGGCCGTTATTGCAACATTTTGGTTCCAGGATGAATTACCGAATATTACAGATCAATCTGCCAAACAAAATCCTGTTTCAGTAACGGATTCTGATGAGGACAAAGATCAGGATAAGAACGATAAAGCTAAAGAAAATACCAAAAAGAAAACATCTGAAAAAGAATCAGAACAGAAAAATAAACCATCTACAAAAGATGACAAAACAAATAAAGATCAAGATGATACGAAAAAGCCAACCAAAAACGAAAATGATGAATATATTGTAGGTGAAAATGCAGCACCGAAAGATGAACCAAAAATTAAGAAACAAAAAATGGACCTCGAGCAAAAAGAAGAAACAACGAACGACACGAGTCTTGAGGAAATTCAAAAAACAGTCTATACCGTGACAACAGATGAAATGCAAGGTTCCGGATTTTTATATGATTGGAATGGGTCTGTCATAACGAACGCACATGTCGTTGAAGGCTGGACAAAAGCGACTGTTCAAACAGGTGATGGGCAATCTTACACAGGAAACGTTATCGGTTACTCAAATAAAACAGATGTTGCTGTCATTAGTGTTCCTGCCTTAAAAGGGAAAAAACCCGCTTCAATTAATGCTGGAGGCTCCTTCCCGATTGGTGAGGAAATCATTGCCTTAGGCAGTCCAAATGGCGCATCTAAAACAACCTATGGCTTTATAACAGGTAAAGATCGTAGTTTTGTTATCGGTTCATTCGTTTATGATCATCTATACCAAATTTCAGCACCAATCGCTTCGGGCTCTAGTGGTGGGCCACTTATTACGAAAAACAGTAAAGAAATCATTGCCATTAATTCTGCTCAAAGTACAACAGACTTATCAATTGGGTTTAGTATTCCAATGAATCAAGTCTCTGGTTTAATTCAATCTTGGATTAATAGTCCGATGTCAAATGATCAGTTACTTGCTGAATTTTACGGCGATGATGGTGACCCAATGATTGGTGATGAATGGGATAAAGAAGAAGGTTACTTTGAAGAAGGTGACATTTCAGAAGATGACGACCATTACAACTACTGGGAAGATGAAGAGAAAGACGAAGATAAGGACAAGGAAGATGAACAAGAAGAAGTAAATAAAGAAGATGATCAACCATCTCAAAACGAAGAGAAAGATCAGGATAAAGATCAAGAAGGATCAGCTGAATCTGAAAACGAAAATCAAGATGACCCTAACAAAGAAGAAGTAGATGAGAAAGACAAAACAACCAATCCAGAGGAATCAACAAAAGACAAAGAACCTAAAGAAAAAACAGACTCACCTGAGCACAAAAAGGATGAGGCTGCTTAATTAAATCAAATGGCTGAAACAAGCTTACTGTCGAATCTATCTTTAACATGTTCTGTTAAAGGTGCACGACAGTTGTTTCAGCCATTTTTTTAAATTTGTTTAATATACCAATTATATAGCATATGCATAAACTTAAATTGATCATTTAAAAAATCGATTGTCACAAATGACACGTTATGTTCATGGCATATGTCTTGAATATCTTGCTGTACTTCTGTAATCGCTTCAATATTCTCCGTCACACTTAACAATTCAATCGCAATGATGCCTTGTTTACCTGTCTTGATAAGCTCTTCAGCTACCTCTTTATTATCAGGTCCAAGCCAAACTTGTGGTGGCGGTCCGGCACTTCGATAAGAGCAGACATACTCACTCATTCCAACTGCTGCTGCAATCTCTTGACTTAATTGCTCATATTGCTTGATAAATGACGCATTATGCTCCTCTGTTCCAGGTTGACTATGAACTGAAAATAAAAGCGCACTATTTATTTGAACATCTTTAGGCAACCAAGTGATGGCCTCTTTGACACGCTCTGTCATCAGCTTTACAAATGTCGGCTCATCATACCAGCCTGTTAATAAGTTCACAGGTTGATCTGATAAATCATTAGCCTTCAAGCTTTTTCGCACGCGATTTGCATAGTATTCTCCGCCGCCTCGTGAATGAAATGGCGTCATCGGGAAGATATCATAAGCTGTTGCACCGTCAGCCATTGCTTCCCGCACAACGCTATCGATTTGTGGGGCGCTATGCTTAAACGCAATATATACTTTTGTATGACGCTGCTCCTTATCTATTAACATTTGCAGTGCTTGTTGTTGTCGTTTCGCAACTGTATACATTGGATCAGGTCGTCCATGCTCTACAAAACGTTGCTTCGCTTTATGTAAATAATCATTTGGTGGTGTGCGATTGCCAAAAACCGATGTGTAAAAATCAGTCAAACCATCTATGGATTCTAATCCACCATAATAACAAAGAATAAATGCCTTCATCATGCATCTCCTTCTTACCTATGATCTCTGTACAAAATCATCTCAATCTTAAGGATTCACAGTTCCTTTGTCAACTAAACCCATAAAAGAACTGCTCAGTTTGACACGACTGAGCAGTTCTTTCATTCATTATTTAATCTTATTCAAATATTTTAATTCTACTAAACCATCAATTTTGTTACTTGAAATATAATCCGCTTCTTTTGAGATATCTGCCATTTCTTGAATCACTTTCTCATTTACATTTGTCGTTACGTCTAAATGATCAAAGGCAACATCTACTTCTTTTGGATCTAAGTCTTTACCTGTTAGATCTTTCAAGTGTTTCATAACTAATTTTTTTGCTTCATCAGGATTTTCTTGAATGTAATCAACCGCACGTTTATGTGCTTTCAAATAAGCTTCTGTATTCTCTTCATTTTTTAAAAAATCATCTGTAGCTGTCACAACTGTATTCGTTGATTCTTTCCCCCAAGCAAAATCTTCCCAACCAAGAATTTCTTCACCATTTGCCTTAGATTCTAATACATAGCCCCAAGGCTCCTGAGTAGCAGCTGCGTCTACTGATTTTTGTGAGAATAATGTGCTCGTATCAGCTGGTGCCGCTGGATGTAAGTCTACTGTTCCACCATTTGATTTAGGCTTTAGATCGGCATCTTTAAGTGCTTTACGTAGCATAACATCTTGTGTACTCCCGATTACTGGAATTGCTACTTTTTTACCGTCCAAATCTTCAAGCTTTGTTACATTTTTCGCCTTATTTCCGATTAATACAGCACCACCGTTAACCGCCCCAGAAATAATATGATGTGATTGATCTTTTACATAAAAGTTAAGTGCTGGCCCTGGTCCAACGGTTCCGACATCAATCGCATTTGTCGTCATCGCTTCCATAAATAATCCACCATCGGTTACTGTTTTCGTGCTAAGTTTAACATCGTCTGGGAATTCTTCTTTAAAATAATCCTTCTCTAAAGCTACGATTGTCGCAATATGTGTTAAGTTAGGAAAATAACCAATCGTAATCTCTTTATCATTTCCACCAGAAGCTTTATCATCGCCACATGCTGCGAGTACTCCTGCTATTAAAACCGCTACCATTACAAATGACCATCTTTTCACTGTATGCTTCATGACGTACTCTCCCCTTTTTAAATTCATTTAATTTGTACTAAGTCCCCATTTTCTTTGGACATTTTTCTCTAATTTCATAAATACGAAGTTATCAATGATTGTTCCAATGACACCAATAATAATCATAATCGTAATGACTAAATCCATCTGACCGAGGGAACGTCCCATATCAAGTAGGTGACCTAACCCACCGGCAGCTCCAAGTAGTTCACCAGCCATTAATGCGCGCCAAGCAAAGGCCCATGCAATTCGTAACCCTGAGATGAGTTGCGGAACAGATGCCGGTAAGATGACGGTGCGAATAAAATGAAATCCTTTAGAACCAAACGTTTTAGCAACGCGTTGATAAAGTCTAGGTACGTTTTTAAACCCTGAAGCTGCACTGACTGTCATCGTCCAAGTCGCTCCAATTGTGACAATAAATAAAATCGCTTTGTCATTTAAACCAAACCAAATAATTGCAAGTGGGAACCAAACAATACTTGGAATGGATTGTAAGGCTGTCACAAGAAAACCTAATGTATCTTCAACCAATTTATAACGCCAAATTAAATAACCAAAAATAAGTCCGAGTATAATCGCCACTGTAAATCCAATTAAGAGACGGCCTAAACTTATTCCAATTGCTGTTGTAATCTGGCCCGACAAAATCCCTTGCCATAATGTTTCACCTACCTGAACTAAGCTCGGAAACATATAAGCTGGTAAACCAGATAATCTAGATCCCGCTTCCCATATCGCCGCCAATATTACGAGAAACCCGATTCGTCTCAAAATTATAGTCATCGCCCATCTCCTCCTTCAACACTTTTTCTATTTCACCTTGTAATGACTCTAATATTTGTTGTTCTAAATGCAATGTGACGTCATCAGGTGTGATCCCATCACGAGTCGTTTTAGCGGTAAATATATCTTTGATTTTTCCTGGTCTTGTCGCAAACACAACTACTTTTTCCGATAAAAGAACAGCTTCTCGAATATTATGCGTAATAAAGACAATCGTAATTTTTAATGTGTTCCATAATTCAAGTAATTCTTTGTGCAGCACCATTCGAGTTTGTTCATCAAGTGCTGCAAAAGGTTCATCCATTAATAAGATGTCCGGCTCCATGACAAGTGCTCTAGCGATCGCAACCCTCTGTTTCATCCCCCCTGATAATTGATGTGGGAATGATTCTATATAGTTGCTCAAATGAACCAATTTCAACATCTCAATCGCTTTTGCTTTCGCTTCTTTTTTATCCATTCCTTTAATCAACAAGCCATACATTACATTATCTAGTACAGACAACCATGGGAATAATCCATCCTCTTGGAAAACAACAACACGTTCTGGACCTGGACCTTTTACTGCCTTACCGTCCACGAGTATTTCGCCAGCATTCGGTTTTTCTAATCCAGCAATTAAATATAATAAGGTAGACTTTCCACAACCAGATGGTCCAACAATCGAGACAAACTGTCCTCGCTCTATTTCTAAATCAATATGATCTAATACTTTTAAATCGTTCTTTCGTTCTTGTTTAAAGCTTTTTTCAATACCATTAATGTGTAAATACATGCAAAGTCACCTCACAAAACTTATTCCCGATAAATATAATAGGTTTAATTGTATTTAATTAATAATCACTTATTTTTGTGATTTTGTCAACTCCTTTTTTAAAATTGTGCTAAAATTCAATTCTTTCTCAATCCAAAAAAAGCATGCCCATAAAATGAGCATGCTTTTAGAGAATATTATTTTGTTTTGTAGGTTTTTGGACTTTTCTCACGGTATTCATCAATTTCGCCACGTTTTGGTGTACCGTACCCTCTAGTTCCTAAGATGTTCCAATCCTTAGCCTTTTCATCATAGACGAATTGGTATGTTTTTGTCGAATCTACTTTTTTGAAGCTATCTTTTCCAACACCTGATTTATATTCCTTTTGTTCTTTACGATAAAGTGTTGTACGTACTTCAATAACCCATTCATCACTCTTATTATCTAAAATATAAGATGATTTATCAAAGTCAGATCCTAAATATTCAAGCTTGTATTTAATGCCTGCTTCTTTATCACGCTTCGCTTGTTTTTCTAATTGTTTAATCGTTTCTTTATCCATATGCTTCGGTAGTTTTTTACCACCTGATGTATAGGCTTCAATTTGTTCCTTTTCAGATTGAATAATGCGTTCTTTCAATTTCTTTTGTAGTTTTTCATCAACTTGGAATCCTTGGTTTGGATATGAATTATCAACAACAAACTCTGCTGATGTCATTTCTCCCCAAGGGAATTTACCAACGTATTGTGCTTTAACATCTTTTCCTGTTTGCATTGGTTTTACAGTTGATTCCTCTACTAGATTATGCTTTGTATTCTTTCCATTAATAACTAGATTTAACTCGTCAATCTTACTATAAAACGGCAATGAGAAGGTTACCGATTCACCTTTAATCGAAAGGTCTACATTTTTCGAATATTTTTGACGGAAGTTATCTTCTGTTTTCTTCGTTTCTAAATCTGC
>DVIO01000138.1 GCA_018711205.1 Candidatus Avamphibacillus intestinigallinarum
TTTTATCCAGTATATATCCCATTTCCAATTACTTCTTCTAAAGGAGAACAACATTTAAAACGTATTAATGAACATAACGAAAAAGAGATATCAAGGTATACATTAGTGCCTACAAATGCACATCATGAACATATACCGTCTTGTACATGTCATGATTAATTGAACATATGAAATTGAATGTATACATCAATGGAATTGAATAAAAGTAGCATCTCTTGTTAAAAAGGTGATATATTCTCCTTTTTAACTTTTTTGATTAGAAAAAAGACAAGCCCCTTCCACTGACATAAGAATGCAAAAACATGCTAAAATAACATATATACAATCTAATCCAAGAGAGGGGTCGTACAATGCAGGAGGAGATCAATCATTTAATAAAGTGGTTACAAAGACAAGTTGAAGATGCTAAAGTGAACGGTTTATTGGTTGGAATCAGTGGAGGGCTTGACTCAGCAGTAGTCGCTCATTTAATCGAACGAGCTTGTCCCGGAAAAGCGATAGGTGTTGTCATGCCAATCCAAACGCATGAGGATGATTTATTTGATGCAAAGCAAGTTGTTGAAACCTCTGGCATCAAAGGAATGACAGTGGATTTAACACACACGCATAAAACAATGCTTGAGGAAATTAAACAACCAATTGTAAAGCGAGATGAGTGGCAGGCTAAAAATAATCGTTTAGCGGATGCGAATTTAAGAGCTAGACTTCGCATGAGTACACTGTACACGATCGGAACGAATTATCATTACCTTGTTGTTGGTACAGATAATTTAGCGGAATGGTATACGGGCTATTTTACAAAATATGGTGATGGTGGTGTTGATATTTTGCCACTTGTACAATTTACTAAGGGCGAAGTTAGAAAAATGGCGGAATCACTAGGCGTACCACAATCGGTTATTGATAAAAATCCAAGTGCTGATTTATGGGAAGGTCAGTCTGATGAACAAGAAATCGGTACAACTTATGACAAGATTGACGCGTATCTAACTGGAGAAAAAATTCCTTCTAAGGATCAAGATATTATCGAAAGACTACATCAAAAAACAGCTCATAAACGTCATATTGCCACACATTACATACGAAATATTACCCAGTAACTAACAGAATTAAAAACCTCTTTCGTTTAATACTATGTATAGCGAAGGAGGTTTTTTTAAATGAAGGTAATCAAAAAAATCATACTCATCAATGCTTTACTTGTGCTTTGCATTGGTTGTTCAAATGGCACGAATGAAGCTGAAAATAGAGGAAATGACACGAAAACGAATGAATTTAAAGATCCCGCAACGCCTGAATATACAAAACAATTACGTTGGAACGAACAAACGAATCGACCAACAAAAGATGAAAAACATTCTCCGAAAGGGGATAAGCGTCATAAAAATGATAATCGCTTATCTCAAAATGAATATACGAATGGGCAAACAAATCAGTTAGAAAAAAGGTTGTTACAAGAAGAGGATGTTCAAGTAGCACAAGTTGCCATGACAGATGAAACCATTTTTGTAGCGTTAAAAATGCATCATAACCACAGATCTCATATTAAAGACATTGCACGTGATATTGTGATGGAAAAATACCCGAATCAAGAAATCATCATTACAACGAATTTAAAAGAATGGGATCATTTACGAAATGAAAATGCTCGAAATATTCCACTAAATATTAACAAATGGTTTACACAATTCTTCAGGTAAAAGCCTGTCCATTCGACATTTTACTTTCTTAAAGCTATACTTTTTGTTATGATAAAGTAGGAATTTTTTAGAGAGGAGAATGTCCTATGGCAGGTCATTCCAAATGGCATAATATTCAAAGAAGAAAAAATGCGCAAGATGCAAAACGCGGGAAAATTTTTATGCGACATGCAAAAAATATTTATACTGCAGCTAAAGACGGTGGAGACCCAGATATGAATCCAGGTCTTCGTACAGCAATAGAAAAAGCAAAAGCGGATAATATGCCGAATGATAATATTGAACGTGCGATTAAAAAGGCAACTGGTGATCTAGATGGTGTTAGCTATGAAGAGATCACATACGAAGGGTATGGTCCTGAAGGTGTTGCAGTGATTGTTCATATTTTGACTGATAATAAAAATAGAACAGCTGCAGAAATTAGACATGCCTTTAAGAAAAACAATGGTAATTTAGGTGAAACAGGCTGTGTTAGCTTTATGTTTGAACGTAAAGGTTACTTCTTAATATTGAATGAGGATGATCAAATTGATGAAGATACCGTTACGTTGGATGCCTTAGAAGCTGGTGCGGATGATATTGAAGTTCACGATGGGGCATATGAAATCTATACAGCGCCTGATCAATATGATGATGTACTGAAGCATTTAGAAGAAGCGGGTTATGCATTCGAACAGAATGAAATTACCCTCATTCCAAACAATGAACAAGCTGTTTCAGAAGAAGCGAGCGAAAAAATGCATGAACTGATTGATACACTAGAAGACAATGAAGATGTACAAGATATTCATCATAATATGGCTGAAGCTGAGTAATCGATATAACTTCCACTCAATCTGCTGTTGAGTTGGGAGTTTTCTTTTGTTAGCTGTTCTTTTAAATATGCGAATAGATGTGCTACAATGTTATCATAAAAGATACGTTTATTGATGGTGAAAAAGGGGTCTAAATGAATTGATTGCCTATATTAAAGGGATAATTGAATTTATCCATGATGATACAATAATTGTGGATGTAAACGGGATGGGTTACGAAATATTTTGTGCTAATCCATATGCATTCCAAGATTCTTTAAAAGAACAAGCATTTATTTATACATATCAGCATGTTCGTGAGGATGCGATCATGTTATTCGGCTTTAAAACAGAGGATGAAAAACATTTATTCACGAAACTAATATCTGTTTCTGGTATTGGTCCTAAAAGCGGTATTCAAATACTAGGTGGAGCGAATGTAAATGACTTTGTCGCTGCAGTTGAAGCGGAGGATGAAAAGTTTTTAACACAATTTCCTGGTGTTGGTAAAAAAACAGCCCGTCAAATCATTCTTGATTTGAAAGGAAAGCTAGATCAGAATCTTGTGATTGAAGAAAAACCAGCTAAGAGTACGAAGGTGTATCAACCGGATCAGCTTCATGAAGTAACCGAAACCTTGAAAGCATTAGGGTATCGAGATAGTGAAATAAAAACAGTACTCCCTACTTTACGAAAAGAAACAGATTTAACGACTGATCAACTGGTGAAAAAGGCACTTGCCTTATTATTTAATCAATAAAAAAAGGAGTTAATACTATGGAGGAGCGTATGGTTACAGGGGAATTACACATTGATGACGCGGCTGTCGAATTGAGTCTTCGTCCGACTCTCCTTCAACAATATATAGGTCAAGAAAAGGTAAAAGAAAATCTGGATATTTTTATTCAAGCGGCTAAGATGCGTGAAGAGCCATTGGACCATTGTTTATTATACGGACCACCTGGACTAGGTAAAACAACATTAGCAGCGATTATTGCAAATGAAATGAATGTGGCTTTTCGTTCTACGTCTGGTCCAGCGATTGAAAGAGCTGGGGATCTTGCGGCAATTCTCTCTTCTTTGGAAGTAGGAGATGTTTTATTTATTGATGAAATACATAGGATTCCCCGTGCAGTAGAAGAAGTTCTCTATTCAGCTATGGAAGACTTTTTCTTGGATATTGTGATTGGAACAGGACCGAGTGCTAGAAGTGTAAAAATAGATTTACCACCATTCACACTTATTGGGGCAACTACACGATCGGGCTTATTATCTGCCCCACTCCGTGATAGGTTTGGTGTGCTAACACGTTTAGATTATTATACAGAAGCTGAACTTTCAGAGATTGTTGTACGAACTGCGGATATTTTTGATGCCCAAATTAACCATGAAGCGGCTTATGAAATAGCTAGACGATCTCGAGGAACACCACGAATAGCAAATCGTTTATTAAAAAGGGTGCGAGATATTTCGCAAGTGTATGGTGAAAAGGAAATTAGCTTTGAAACGACTACAAAGTCTTTAGAGATGCTCCAAGTTGATAAAGTTGGTTTAGATCATATCGACCATAAGTTATTACGTGCGATTATTGAGAATTTTAAAGGACGTCCTGTTGGCCTAGATACAATTGCAGCGACCATTGGAGAAGAATCGCAAACAATTGAAGATGTCTATGAGCCGTATTTGTTACAAAAAGGATTTATTCAACGAACGCCACGGGGACGTGTAGCGACACATTTAGCTTATGAACATTTTGGCTATGATATAAGGGAAGATTAATATGGCGCCTGGTAAATTGCTAATCTTTGTCGGTATTATCCTGGTTATTGTCGGTGTCATTTGGACAATAATTGGAAAGTTACCTGGAGATTTTACATTTAAAAAAGGAAATGTCACCGTTTATTTTCCGCTCATGACTTCAGTCATATTGAGTGTCATACTTACATTGATATTATGGTTAATTGGTAAATTTAACGGAAGGTAAGGAATAAACATGCAAATAGATGAGTTTGATTTTGAATTACCAGAAGAATTGATTGCGCAAACTCCTTTGAAAGATCGAATTGCTTCTCGACTACTTGTTATGAACAGGGAAGATGAGAGCATGCATCATCATGTATTTGCTGATTGTCTAGATTATTTAAAACCAGGGGATTGCCTTGTTTTAAATGATACGAAGGTGTTACCTGCAAGATTATTCGGTTTAAAAGAAGATACAGGTGCAAAAATTGAAGTGCTTTTATTAACACAGGTTGGCTCAGATCGTTGGGAAGTACTTGTCAAACCAGCTAAAAAGGTCAGGGTAGGGACAGTCCTTACATTTGGTGACGGTAGATTGCGGGCTACTTGTATAGAAGAGCGTGAACACGGCGGAAGGGTATTTGATTTTTCATATAAAGGTATTTTTTATGAAGTATTAGATGAGCTAGGGGAAATGCCACTACCACCATATATTAAAGAACAATTATCTGAAAAGGATCGCTATCAAACCGTATATGCAAAGGAAGAAGGTTCGGCAGCGGCACCAACAGCAGGGTTACATTTTACTGATGAGCTGATGGAACAAATTAAAGAAAAAGGTGTTCATATAGCCTTTCTCACGTTACATGTTGGTCTTGGGACATTTCGCCCTGTAAGTGTAGATACAATTGAAGAGCATACGATGCATGCTGAATATTACAATATCTCAAAAGAAACTGCTGACTTATTAACAGAAACTAGAAGAAATGGTGGTAGAATCATTTCTGTTGGAACAACGTCAACTCGTACATTAGAAACGATTATGTGTGATCATGGACGCTTTGTTGCGGCGAGTGGTTGGACAGATATCTTTATTTATCCACCATATCAATTAAAAGCGATTGATGGTTTAATTACGAATTTTCATTTACCAAAGTCAACATTAATTATGCTCGTTTCAGCTTTTGCAGGAAAGGAATTTGTGCTAAAGGCGTATCAGGAAGCGATCAAGGAGAAATATCGATTTTTTAGCTTTGGCGATGCAATGCTCATTATTTAAATAAAAAGAGGAAGAACAATCATGAAACCGATTACGTATGAATTAATTAAAACATGTAAACAAACTGGTGCAAGATTAGGACGTGTCCATACACCGCATGGTTCATTTGAAACCCCGATGTTCATGCCGGTAGGTACACTTGCAACAGTTAAGACGATGAGTCCAGAAGATTTAAAAGATTTAGGAGCGGAAATTATTTTATCCAATACATATCATCTGTGGCTAAGACCAGGAGAAGATATTATAAGTGAAGCTGGTGGACTTCATACATTTATGAATTGGGATCGTCCGATTTTAACAGACTCTGGTGGATTTCAAGTATTTTCTTTAAGTGATATGCGTAAGATTAAAGAAGAAGGCGTTCATTTTCGCAATCATTTAAATGGTGAAAAACTATTTCTTTCTCCAGAAAAGGCGATGCACATTCAAAATAAATTAGGTCCAGATATCATGATGGCTTTCGATGAATGCCCACCTTATCCTGCTACACATGATTATATGAAAAAATCAGTTGAGAGAACTTCTAGATGGGCAGAACGTTGTTTAGAAGGTCATAAACGTGCGGATGAGCAAGGCTTATTTGGTATTGTGCAAGGCGGAGAATACGAAGATTTACGGAAACAAAGTGCAAAAGATCTTGTTTCATTAGATTTTCCCGGATACGCCATAGGTGGCCTATCAGTAGGTGAACCAAAAGATGTTATGAACAAGGTATTAGAATTTACCACACCAGAACTTCCGTCCGATAAGCCAAGATACTTAATGGGGGTTGGTTCACCAGATGCTCTAATTGATGGTGCCATTCGAGGCATTGATATGTTTGATTGTGTATTGCCAACAAGGATAGCAAGAAATGGTACATGTATGACTTCAAATGGTCGTTTAGTTGTTAGAAATGCACGTTACCAAAGAGATTTTCGACCAATTGATGACAATTGTTCATGTTATGCTTGCAAAAATTATTCTAGAGCGTATATTAGACATTTAATCAAATGTAATGAAACATTCGGATTCAGATTAACAACTTATCATAATTTATATTTTCTGTTAAACTTGATGAAGAATGTCAGAAATGCAATTCTTGAAGATCGTTTAGGTGATTTTAAAGAAGAGTTTTTCGAGCAGTATGGATTAAATGTTGCTAATCCTAAAAACTTTTAAATAGAAAGGGGTGAATGGAATGGGAACTTCACTTACACCATTAATCACACTTGTGATTATGTTTGTTATTTTTTACTTTATTTTAATTCGTCCACAACAAAAGAGACAAAAAGAAGTAAGAAATATGCAAGCTGAACTTAAAAAAGGTGACTCTATTGTAACAATTGGTGGTTTACATGGAGAAATTCAAGCTGTTGATGAGAAAACTGTTGTTATTTCAACTGGTGACGGAGTTAAATTAACATTTGATCGTCATGCCATTAGAGAAACGACATCAGCTCAATAAATTGAAGAATATATTTTACACAATTTAAAAACCTTTTGCGTATTAAACGCAAAAGGTTTTTTTAATCCTCATTTGCAAAATGAACTCCAATGATGCCACCAAACGTACCAAATAGGATATATAAGGCATAATAAGAAAATTGCATCCCTTCAATCGGTGCTTTTGTGACAAATAACTGAATTACGAATGCGATTAAAATGATACAACCACTCATAAGAGCTCCTAATAACCATCCTTTTGATGCACCTTTTTTCCCGGCGACAATTCCTCCAATGCATAAAGCAATACAACCAATGGTTATACTGATAAAGGTATAGTGGCTTGTAAACATATTGGTAAATCGAAGAAGTGCTGCTAAAATGACGCTAGCGATCATCATGACAAGAAAAGAATAAATTACACCTGAAGTTAATGCACGTAATTGGTTAACCATTAGATATTCCACCTTTACATGTTTTGTTAAAACCATTTTTGAATAAAAGGAAGTTGTCTTAATTCATCTCGTGTAATAAAACGCATGAGCAGTACAATAACGAGATAAACAAGTGCGAGTAGAGATAACGTTATTAAAAATAGTATGATACCTTGTGACGTCACTTGGTAGAAGTGATAAAAACAACTACTTACCCCATACGTTACGATGAGTAGACCAATCATTTTAATCAATTCCTTGAATGGAATTTTAAACCGTATGGTTTGGCGTAAGGCATGCAAGTGTAGAAAAGTCACTAGGATCACACTCACACACATACTAATAGCCACGCCCACGATTTCTAGATTTGGCTTAGTTGCTAAAAAATATAATAGACTCAGCTTAATGACTGCACCGAATAAACTATTAAACATAGCAGGTTTAGCTAAATCTAGTGCGAGTAAAGCTGATTGTAGTGGGGCTTGTATATATAGAAATAAATAAAAAGGTGCCATTAGTAAGAGTAATTCTGAAGCATCTGAAGAACCATACATAAAAAGTAATATAGGGTCACGAAATATTGTAAATACAATGGTTGCTAACGCGCCTGATGCAAAAGAAATTCGAATAGCCTGTTGAATTCGGTGATGAATGAATGTTTGTTGTTGCATTGCTTCTGATTCTGAGATTGCAGGAACGAGTGCAATGGATAAAGAATGGGTAATAAACGTCGGGAGAAATAATAAAGGCAATACATAACCAGTTAATTGACCATAAGCCATTGTTGCAGCTGTTGTCGTCATTCCAGCGATTGCTAGACTTTGTGCGACTAATATTGGTTCAAGGAATTGGGTAATGGAATTGATTAATTTACTTCCTGTATTTGGTAAGGCAATTGAAAATAATTCCTTAATGGTTTGTTTACTAGCTGTAAGATAACTGAAAAATTGCCGTCTAACTCTAAAGGTTTTATTTCTTTTAAATAGAAAAATCATGTATAATAAAGAAATCAATTCACCTAAGATAATGCTAAACATGGCACCTGCAGCAGCATACTCTACCCCAAATGGCATCAGCCATTTGATAAATAATGCAACAAAACAAATACGAATAACTTGTTCGATGATTAGAGCATAACTTTGAGGTTTCATATTTTGCTTACCTTGAAAATATCCCTTTAGAACAGAAGATATGGCAATGATTGGAATGACAGGACTTATTGCATATAAAGGAAATAAAACCCGTTGATCTGTATAAAGATTTGTCGAAATCCATGGGATAAGAGACACGAGCCCAATTGTAATAAAAATACTTGTACAGCCCGTAATGGTTAGTGAAACAATTAAAATTTGTTTCACCTTATGTTTTTGTCCTTTTGTTGTCGCTTCTGCTACACGTTTAGATATGGCAGTAGGCAGACCGATTTGCGTTAAGGTTAGTACAAGAAATAAGGTTGGTAACGCCATCATGTATAATCCAACGCCAACCTGTCCCATTACCCTTGCAACGACAAGCCGATTAATAAAGCCAAGAAATCTGGTTATCATCCCAGCTATAATTAAGATGATGGTGCCTTTAAGGAATGATTGTTTGGTCATGCTATACGACCTGCCTTTTCATATAATAAATTTTCATATACAATATGTATGCAAGTCTAATTGGAATTCATGACTTTAAAATAAGTTATATTTTGAGAGGAGTGGCATGAATGCATGAGCGAAAGACTCCAGAACAGTGGAAGCATGCCATGACCAAGGTTTTAGATAGTAAATATAGTGAATTTAAAATCTTAGGATATGACGATGTCACAATAGAAGCATTATGGAGTTGTTTACAAAAGAAATACTGGAAAAAGAATCCAAGATTATTATTATATGAAATCGTGGCCGATATTTTACGACTTGACCCGAATACATATATGAATTATTTAACTCATGAAGCATATCAAACTGATGATTTATTTGCTTCAATAGCAGCAGTAACAGAACAAGAAACCGGCGGAGATTATTAAATATATCCGTTTATTATAGTCGGGAGGCTTTGTAAGTCATGAAATCACGTAGTAAGATTATTGCTTTTTTTCTCATAGTCATTTTGTTTTTTAGTTTAGCTGGTACAACAGTTAAAGGTATCGCAGAAAAAATTAATCTTGGATTAGATCTCCAAGGTGGTTTTGAAGTATTATATGAAGTCAGTCCTGTTGATAAGTCTGAAAAAGTAACAAAACGTTTACTAGAATCAACAGTTCAAACATTGAATGATCGTGTCAATCGTCTTGGTATATCTGAATCGAGTATTGATATTGAAGGTGAAGATCGCATACGTGTACAGCTAGCAGGTGTTACCGATCAAAAAGAGGCTAGAGATATGCTAGCTACTTCCGCTCAATTATCATTTCGAGATGTAGAGGACAATGAATTACTGAATGGTTCGGACGTTAAAGAAGGTAGTGCTAAGCAGGATTATGATCAACAATCTAATAGTCCGATTGTTACCTTGAAATTAAAAGATGCAGATAAGTTTGGAAAAGTCACTTCTAAGCTAAAAGATCGTGACGATCCAGAAACACCTTATCAAGATAACTTACTTGTAATCTGGATGGATTATATTGATGGTGAAGATTCTTTTGCTAAAGAATATAATAAATCAGATCATAAATATGTTTCTGCTCCACAAGTATCGCAAACGTTAAATACGAATGATGTCATGATTACTGGTAATTTTACGGTTGAATCTGCAAAACAATTGGCAGATGTGATTAATTCCGGTTCATTACCAGTTCATATGAAAGAATTATATTCTACATCTGTCGGAGCACAATTTGGTGATCAGGCACTTAATAAAACAATGTTTGCTGGTTTTGTTGGAGTAGGATTGGTACTCTTATTCATGCTTGCATTTTATCGCTTCCCTGGTATGATTGCAGCGATTAATTTATCAATTTATATTTATTTGATTTTACTCATTTTTGAATTGATGAATGGTGTGTTAACATTACCAGGTATTGCAGCATTAATTCTCGGGGTCGGTATGGCTGTCGATGCGAACGTTATTTCCTTTGAAAGAATTAAAGAAGAGATTCGTATCGGAAAATCTATACCAGTCGCATTTAAAAATGGGATGAAAAACTCATTTTCAACTATATTAGATGCAAATTTAACAACCTTACTTGCAGCTGTTATACTCTTTATCTTTGGTACAAGCTCCGTTAAAGGCTTTGCGACAATGTTAGTTGTCAGTATTTTAGTTAGCTTTATCACAGCTGTATTTGGTACAAGATTGTTACTTGGCCTTTGGGTTAAGGCTAAGTTCTTTAAAAAACACCCTACATGGTTTGGAGTTAATAAAGCCCATATCGGTTCATTAAGTGATGAACAAACAGAACCAACATTTTTAGGGAAAGAACGTAATGTCGTTAAACACCGTAAGAAATTTTTCACTGTTTCTATTGTACTCATTATTTTAGGTGCAATTTCACTAGGTGTATTTAAAATCAATCCAGGGATTGATTTCACGAGTGGAAGTCGTGTCGAATTATTAGCTAATGAGAAACTAACAACTGAAAAAGTCAACAAAGAGTGGGAATCACTTGGTTTAGAACCTAAGTCCACCGTTATTTCAGGTGATAAGCAAAACACGGCTGTGAGTCGATTTGATAAAGTTATCAAAGAAGATCAAATGAATGACATTAAAAAAGAATTTAAAGAGAAATATGGTTCAGAACCGAGTGTGAGTATCGTATCACCAATTGTCGGGAAGGAACTCGTGAAAAACGCGGTATACGCACTTGGTCTAGCTTTAATTGGTATGATCATTTATGTGTCAATCCGCTTTGAAATTTACTTTGCGACAACAGCGATTATTACACTATTGCATAATGTATTTTTAACATTAGCGATATTTAGTGTGATTGGGCTTGAATTTGATATTACGATTGTTGCGGCCATTTTAACAATCGTCGGTTATACGATAAACGACACAATTGTTATTTTTGACCGGATTAATGAGAATTTAAGACTCGAAAAACATGTAAAATCCTTTAAACAACTAGCGTTAATTGTAAATAGAAGTATTGTTCAATCCTTTACAAGAAGTTTAAATACGTCATTAACAACGTTATTAGCTGTTATTTCGTTCTTAATCCTCGGTGCACAATCTATCCAAGGATTTGCGGTAGCGATGGCATTTGGTCTTGTAATTGGTGCGTACAGTTCAATCTTTATTGCAGCACCGTTATGGCTTGTCTGGAGAGGGCGTACGATTGAACGTAAACCAATCATTCATAAGAAGAAAAAGAAAATAGAAGGTCCACAGGTTTAAAAAGTAGAAAAAGCTTCCCTTATGAGTGGGAAGCTTTTCTTCTTAGATTAAAGAAAAGAAATCAGGGAATATACAAAATATCAAATTTTTATGTAAGGAGCTTGGAAATGAGAGGACAAACATACGTTATATTATCTATTATATTAGTTATTATTATTGCAGTATTTGCTGTTACAAACGTTGAGTCTGTAGAGGTTAGTTATTTATTCTGGAAAGGTTCTTCGCCACTTATTTTAGTCATTTTATTCTCGGCTTTAATGGGGGGCATTATTACACTTGCTGCTGGTGCGAAAAAAATGTATGGATTACAACGTGAGCATAAGCAGTTACAACATGAAAATCAAGAAATGAGAACATTATTAGAGAAAAATGGTTTACTGAAAAAAGATAAGAAAAATCCCAAAAATGCATAAAGACATGTAGCCGACTTTGGAATCCAAAGTCGGCTTTTTTGAAATAAATTGCGTAATTGCGACAATAAGCTCCATCTAGTATAATGTAACAAGTCAGGAGTGAACGTATGTTACAGAGGCAGAACCTATGGCGTTTCAATAATGAAGATTTAATGAATTCAGATGAACATGAATTAACATTAAATGTAACTTCAACAATTAAAGAGTTATTAGTACAACGTCATATTAAAACAAATGAACAAGCGGAAGCTTTTTTACATCCTAAACTAGAACATTTACAGCAAGCTGGCGATTTTAAAGATATTCAAAAGGCAAAAGAACGGATTATGCATGCCATTGAAACGGGAGAGCGGATATTAGTATATGGGGATTATGATGCAGATGGTGTTACCTCAACAACCGTTTTATTAGAAACTTTAGAAGAGCTTGGCGCTTATTGTGACTTTTATATTCCAAATCGTTTTTCAGAGGGCTACGGTCCGAATGAAAATGCTTTTAGAAAAGCACATGAAGCGGGAGTTGGATTAATCATTACAGTCGATAATGGAATTGCTGGTGTTCATGAAGCAGAGGTTTGTAAGGAATTGGGAATCGATTTAATCATTACCGATCATCATGAAATACAGGAAACATTACCAGATGCTTTTGCGATTATACATCCAAAGTGTGCACCAGATTATACGTTTAAAGAGTTAGCTGGGGTTGGTGTCGCATTTAAATTAAGCGAATACCTGTTAGGATATTTTCCGAAACAATACTTAGACCTTGTCGCAGTTGGAACAATCGCAGACCTAGTTTCATTAACAGATGAAAATAGAATTCTCGTCCATTACGGACTGAGAGCCCTTACACATACAAATAGGCCAGGTTTTATTGCTTTAAAAGAAATTACTAAAATAGAAGGTCAGGTAACGGAAGAAGATGTTGGTTTCCTAATTGGACCGCGGCTTAATGCAGTAGGACGTTTGCAAGATGCGGATTTAGCTGTGGACTTATTAAAAGCTGATGATGTTTATGAAGCTAAAGAAATTGCAGAAGAAATTCAGGAGTTAAATGCAAAAAGACAAAAAATTGTTTCAAATATTACGAAAGAAGCTGAACAAATTGTCCGAGAGATGCATCCAGATTCTTTGCCAGGCGTACTTGTTGTGAGTAAAGAAGGGTGGAATGAAGGGGTATTAGGTATTGTCGCTTCGAAATTAGTTCGTACGTTTGATCGACCAGCCATTGTCATGGCTAAAAAGCCCGAAGAAGGTATTCTTAAGGGATCAGCAAGAAGTATTCCAGCATTTGATTTATTTGCAAATTGTATGGAAATTAAAGATGTCTTTATTGGATTTGGTGGGCATAGTCAGGCAGCCGGGATGACATTGTCAATAGATGGAGAATCTAGATTAAGAGATGAATTAGATAGGCTTATTCATACAAAGCTAGATGAACAGGATTTTAAGCAAGAATTGACAATAGCTAAGCAAATCTCAATTGCAGAAGCTACCGAATCATTAGTTGAGGAACTTGCTTTACTTGCCCCCTTTGGTATGGATAATCCTAAACCACTTTTTAAAATGACACAAACGCCTATCGATAAAAAGCAACTTGGTAACATGAAGAAGCATTTAAAGCTGTTATTTAATGAAAATGGACAACCATTTGAAGCAATTGGTTTTGGTTTTGGTGAATCTGCACCATTTATCTCTGAGTCCACACCTATATCGATTGTAGGGGAACTTGGTATTAATGAATGGAATGGTTTCCGAAAAGTTCAGATGTTATTAAAGGACTTTGAAATCGATGAATGGCAATTATTTGACTATCGTGGTAAAAAGTCAAACGAATTTGAAAATCTGTTAGCAGATTATAAAAGTGTTTTAATCGTAACGGATGAGGCTCATAAAAACGAACATGTAGATCATTGTTGTATCACTTATGATGAAACTACTCAGATCATGAATGAGGTTGATACAGTGATATTTAAAAATATGCCAACAACCCTATCTCAGCTTACATCGATTGTTCAACGAGCAAAGCCAAAGAATATTTGTGCGTGTTTTTATGTGGAGAATAGTTCTTATTTAAATGTTCTTCCTACTAGAGAAGACTTCGTATGGTTTTATAAATTTATGTTGCAACAGGAAAAACTTGATTTAAATAAGGATCTTGCAAATTTCCTAAAATATAAAAAATGGACTAAGGATTGGCTTGTATTTGTTGTACAAGTTTTCGAAGAATTGAATTTTGTCAAGATAGAGAACAGAGTCATTACACCTAATCCAAATCCGGATAAGGCCGATTTAACAGAAGCAACGATTTATCAAGAAAGAATGGAAAAGGCACAACTCGAAAAAGTATTATATTATTCAACATATAAAGAATTAAAACAGTGGTTTTCTGAAAATGGCATGAATCGTCCAACGAAAAGTGAAGAGGAGCTATTAACAAATGGAATTTAAACAATACATTGAAATTGTCAAAGACTGGCCTAAACAAGGTGTGGAATTTAAGGACATCACACCGCTTATGAATAATGGTAAGGCTTATAAAGCGGCGGTTGATGAAATCGTTACATATGCACAGGAAAAAGAAATTGATTTAATTGTAGGTCCAGAGGCACGGGGATTTATTGTGGGCTGCCCTGTTTCATATGCGCTTGAAGTTGGCTTTGTTCCAGTGCGTAAAGAGGGTAAACTACCAAGAGAAGTTATCAAACAAAACTATGGGTTAGAATATGGCGAAAACGTATTAACGATTCATGCAGATGCTGTGAAAAAAGGACAACGTGTGCTGATTACTGATGATTTACTTGCCACAGGTGGTACAATAGAGGCAACGATAAAATTAGTCGAATCATTAGGCGGGATTGTAGTTGGCTGTGCCTTCTTAATTGAGTTAGCTTATTTAGGCGGTATGGAAAAATTAGAAGGCTATGACGTATTAACATTAATGAGTTATGAATGAAGGTAATGAATAGGTCTGGTGAACTTTCATCAGACCTATGATATATCATGAATCGTTTTCGAAATGAGATAGGGGTGAGCATATGGCTAAAGATGGCGTATTAAGTCCAGAAGAAGTTATTGAAAAAGCAAGTGAATATTTAGTTGAAGAAGACATCGCTTTTATCTGGAAAGCTTATATATTTGCTGAAGAAGCCCATAAAGATCAGTTCAGAAAATCAGGTGAACCGTACATCGTACATCCTGTTCAAGTGGCGGGAATATTAGTAGGATTAAAAATGGATGCTGAAACCATTGCCGGTGGTTTCTTACATGATGTTGTTGAAGATACGGAAGTAACAATAGAAGAAATCGAAGAGCATTTTAATAAAGAAGTTGCGATGCTTGTTGATGGTGTAACTAAACTTGGAAAAATTAAATATAAATCTAAGGAAGTTTTACAAGCTGAAAATCATCGTAAAATGTTTGTAGCAATGGCAAAGGACATTCGCGTTATTCTCATTAAACTAGCGGATCGTTTACACAATATGCGTACATTAAAGCATTTACGTCCTGATAAACAAAGAAGAATCTCGAATGAAACATTAGAGATATTTGCACCTTTAGCCCATAGACTTGGGATCTCTACCATCAAGTGGGAATTGGAAGATACAGCCTTACGTTATTTAAATCCACAGCAATATTATCGCATTGTACATCTTATGAAACAAAAACGTGAGGAACGTGAAGGCTACGTTGAAGATGTAATTGATAAAATAAAAAACCAATTAAATGAAGTTGATATCGCTTCTGAAATTTATGGTAGACCAAAACATTTATACAGCATTTACCGTAAGATGACGAAGCAAAAGAAACAATTTAATGAAATTTATGATTTATTAGCTGTTCGAGTCATCGTAAATAATATTAAAGATTGTTATGCAGTACTTGGTATTATTCATACATGTTGGAAACCAATGCCAGGTAGATTTAAAGATTACATTGCAATGCCTAAACCGAATTTTTACCAGTCCTTGCACACAACTGTAATTGGACCAAAGGGAGACCCTTTAGAAGTCCAAATTCGAACAAAAGAAATGCATGATATTGCTGAATACGGTATTGCTGCGCATTGGGCGTATAAAGAAGGCAAGCAAGTCACACAAGGGAAAAAATCATTTGAAGAAAAACTTACGTGGTTCCGTGAAATTTTAGATTGGCAAAATGATACAAATGATGCTGAGGAATTTATGGAATCATTAAAAGTAGATTTATTTTCTGACATGGTTTATGTGTTCACCCCTAAAGGTGATGTAATCGAATTGCCATCTGGATCTGTACCATTAGATTTTGCCTATAAAATTCATACCGAAATCGGAAATAAAACGATTGGTGCAAAAGTGAATGGGAAGATGGAATCCCTAGATTATGAACTAAAAAATGGGGATATTATTGATGTGATGACATCAAAACATTCGTACGGACCATCACAGGATTGGCTAAAAATCACCCAAACATCACAAGCTAAAAATAAGATTAAACAATATTTCAAAAAACAAAAACGCGAAGAAAATATTACCAAAGGTAAAGAACTTGTTGATAAAGAATTACGCGCGGATGGTATTGATTTAAAAGAAGCCTATACAGCTGAAAATATTGAGCGTGTTATGAATAAGTATAATTTCACAAGCGAAGACGATATGTTTGCAGCCGCAGGTTACCAAGGAATTTCGGCTGCCTTAATCGCAACGAGATTATCGGATAAAATTCGTAAGGAAAAAGAAAAAGAACAATTGGTCGAAAAAGTCTTAGAAGAGTCGGCACAACAAAAAGATAAAAAGTCTAATCAATTGCATAAAAGGGATTCGGGTGTTGAAGTGCCAGGTGTGGATAACTTACTTATTCGTTTGGCAAAATGCTGTAACCCTGTACCAGGTGACGATATTGTTGGTTATATCACAAAAGGTCGTGGCGTTTCGGTACACCGCGCAGATTGTCCGAATGTACTTGATAATGGTGAGGATCAACGTTATTTAGATGTGAAGTGGAAAGAGAATGTTCCCAATACCAAACATTATCATTTAGAACTTGAAATTACAGGATATGATAGAAATGGTTTATTAAATGAAGTCTTGCAAGCAATGAATGAAATGAAGACAACAATTACAGAAGTAAATGGCAAATCTGACCGTAATAAAATGGCAACGATTCATATTGTCGTGTTAATTCACAATACGAAGCATTTACACAAAATTGTTGAAAAATTAAAACGAATTAAGGATGTTTATACGGTTAGAAGAACATTGCAGTAATGGAGTGTTATGATGAAACTGGTTGTACAAAGAACAAAATACGCAGCAGTTCGAATCGATGGAGACGTCGTAGGTGAAATTGATTTTGGTTTAATGGTACTTGTTGGCGTGACACATCAAGATACGATTGAAGATGCCAAATATTTAGTAAGAAAGCTTAGTAATTTGCGTATTTTTGAAGACGATGCTGGTAAAATGAACTTGTCTTTAAGAGAAGTAAAAGGTAGTGTCTTGTCTGTGTCACAATTTACATTGTACGGTGATACGAGAAAAGGACGTAGACCGAGTTTTGTGAATGCAGCTAGACCAGAAGAAGCAAAGGCATTATATGATCAATTTAATCATTTGTTAGAAGAAGAGGACATCCATGTTGAAACAGGTGAATTTGGAGCTGATATGGATATTGAATTCACCAATTCAGGCCCTGTTACTTTAATCATGGATACAGATGAATAAACGTATTTCAATATTCGATATCATCTTATATAACATAGCTTGACATGTGTTTTGAATCATCTTAATATAAAAATAGGATTTTAGCGAAAATATATCATAAACCGTTGATGGAAAGAGTAATTAGCTAGTCACATGAACAGAAAGAGAATGCCTAGGCTGAAAGTATTCTCAGCATGCTGTAGCTAACGAAAGACACTCCTAAGGTGTTATATTGAATGAAGTAGATATAACCGTTTTGCAGGCGTTAACTGTGTAGAGTGGATATAAATTTATATCAACTAGGGTGGCATCGCGGGTAAATCTCGTCCCTTTATGTAAGGGAGGGATTTTTTTTGTTAAAAAAATTAAATGAATATTGCTTTAGAAAGGAGTCTCATAAATGAGTATTAAAGCCCCACGTGGAACAGAAGATTTATTACCAGGACAGGTTGAAATATGGCAATATGCAGAATCGGTGATTAAGGATGTTGTGAAGCACTTTAATTATAAAGAAATCAGAACGCCGATTTTTGAACACACGGAGCTCTTTCAAAGAGGTGTCGGTGATTCGACGGATATTGTGCAAAAAGAAATGTATACATTTAAAGATCGAGGCGACCGTTCTATTACATTAAGACCTGAGGGAACAGCTGCAGTTGTTCGAGCTTATGTTGAAAATAAAATGTACGGGCTACCAACACAGCCGGTGAAATTATTCTATTTTGCAGAAATGTTTAGATACGAGCGACCACAACATGGGAGAACACGTCAATTCCACCAATTCGGAGTAGAAGTGCTGGGTAGTAATCAACCAGCGATTGATGCAGAAGTGATTAATTTAGCAATGACATGTTATGAAAAGCTTGGGTTGAAATCGTTAAAACTTGTTTTAAACTCTCTAGGAGATCAAGAGAGTAGAACGAATTATCGAAAAGCTTTGATTGAACATTTCACACCGTATAAAAACGAATTATGTCATGATTGTCAAAGCCGATTGGAACAAAATCCATTGCGTATTTTAGATTGTAAAAAGGATAGAGAGCACCAAGCAATGCAAACGGCTCCTTCTATTTTAGATTATTTAAATGAGAGCTCACGAACGTACTTTGAGGACGTGAAACATTATTTAGATCTAATGGAAATCCCTTATGTTGTCGATGCTAATCTTGTACGTGGTTTAGATTATTATAATCATACTGCTTTTGAAATTATGAGTGAGGCAGATGGATTTGGTGCGATTACAACGCTTGCTGGTGGTGGACGATATAACGGTCTTGCTGAAGATGTAGGTGGACCGGAAACACCTGGTATGGGCTTTGCCATGGGCTTTGAAAGACTCATTATGGCCCTTCAAGTAGAAGGTGTTCAATTGCCTTTATTAGATGCAATTGATTGCTACGTCGTTTCATTTGGAGAAGCGGCAAATGAAAGCGCGATTCGCTTAACGAATACATTACGTCAAAATGGTATTTCGGCTGATCAAGATTATGAAGGCAGAAAAATGAAAGCACAAATGAAATCAGCTTCCAGAAACCATGCGAAATATGTATGTATTATTGGAGAATCTGAAGTTGAAGAGAAAACAGTTATGGTGAAGGCGATGGACACAGGCGAACAAGAAAGTGTTAGAGAGCAAGATATCTTAACATATTTACGTAAGCGATTAAATGGAGGAATAGGCAATGAGTAAACGTAATTTAGCAGGTGAATTAAGAGAGACTCATGTAGACGAGAACGTGACATTAAAAGGATGGGTACAAAAACGTCGTGATTTAGGTGGACTGATTTTCATTGATTTAAGAGACCGTTCTGGTATTGTGCAAGTAGTCTTTAACCCAGAAGAATCAAAAGAGGCAATTGAGATTGCAGATACAGTGCGTAATGAATATGTCGTATCTATAAAAGGTACAGTTGTTAAACGTGATCCAAAAACATTCAATCCAGAAATCCCAACTGGAGAAATTGAAGTGATGGCTTCAGAAATAGAAATTATTAATAAATCGAAAACGCCACCTTTCCAAATTGATGGACATACAGATGTATCAGAAGATGTGCGTTTGAAACACCGTTATATTGACCTAAGAAGAAAAGAATTACAAGATACGATTAAATTACGTCACCAAATTACACAAAGTGTCCGTAATTTCTTAAATGAAGAAGCCTTCCTAGAAATGGAAACGCCCATTTTAACGAAGAGTACGCCTGAGGGTGCACGTGATTACTTGGTACCAAGTCGTGTGAATGAAGGGGAATTTTATGCACTTCCACAATCACCGCAATTATTTAAACAATTGTTAATGGTTAGTGGCTTCGAACAATATTATCAAATTGCTAGATGTTTTAGGGATGAAGATTTACGGGCTGATAGACAACCAGAGTTTACACAAATTGATATTGAAACATCATTTTTATCATCAGATGACATTATTGATTTAACGGAAAGAATGCTACAGAAGGTTATGAAAGAAACGAAAAATCAAGATGTAACAATCCCATTCCCAAGAATGGAATACCAAGAGGCTATGAATCGATTTGGTTCTGATAAACCTGATACAAGATTTGGCTTAGAATTAAATGATGCTGCTGATATTTTCGCACAGTCATCATTTAAGGTATTCAAATCTGCGATTGATTCAGGTGGGGAATTACGTTTCTTGAACGTGAAGCAAGGTAGCCAGCATTTTTCACGAAAAGATATTGATCAATTAACAGAATATGTAAAAGTTTACGGAGCAAAAGGTCTGGCATGGGTTAAAGTCGAAGAAGATTCTCTTGCTGGCCCAATCGCTAAATTTATAACTGAAGATGAACAAAAGGCATTGTTGCAACGTGCAAAAGCAGAAAACGGTGATTTGTTATTATTTGGAGCAGATAAAGCAGGCATTGTGTTTGATAGTTTAGGTGCATTAAGGTTAAAAATAGGAAAAGAATTAGGGTTAATTGATGAAACGAAATTCAATTTCCTTTGGGTAACAGATTGGCCGCTACTTGAATATGATGAAGAAGCAAAACGTTATACAGCTGCACATCATCCATTCACATTGCCAATGGAAAGAGATTTAGAATTATTAACAACTTCACCTGAAAAAGTTCATGCAAATGCATATGATATTGTGTTGAATGGATATGAATTGGGTGGGGGATCATTAAGAATATATGATCGTGCTATTCAAGATCAAATGTTTGAAGCACTTGGTTTTACAAAAGAACAAGCAGAAGAACAGTTTGGATTCTTATTGGAAGCGTTGGAGTATGGCACACCTCCTCATGGGGGAATTGCGCTTGGTTTGGATAGAATTGTCATGTTACTAGCAGGAAGAAATAATCTACGAGATACCATTTTATTCCCGAAAACATCGTCAGCACGCGATTTAATGACTGACGCACCTGGTACAGTTTCAGATGCTCAGCTTGAAGAATTGTCAATTCAACTTGATGTAGATATTGAAGATTAAAAAAGAATTTTTCGGGTATTTACTTATATACGATTCATTGTGAATATTGCTTGAGGATGAATCATATGCTAAGATTAATAATAGAAATGAATTAAATCACATCCTGATGTGTACGTTTCGTCTAATCATTTTGACCGAACACTTATTTGATAGGGAGCCTGCATTTTCTATACTGCAGACACGCCCCGTAAGCTGAGGAAGTCCAAAATGTATAGAATAGGGCACCCACCTGCCTTTTGCGGGATCAAAATTGTAAAGGAAACGGCACGATCGGGATTTTCATTAAAAATAGGCTTCTGCGTAAATGCAGAAGCCTATTTTTAATTTGATTCTCTAATAATTTCCTCCATATTTGGAGATTGTTCATAAAACATTTGTGTTGTTGGTTCTTGTTGGCTTTGAACGGTAGTGAGTTGACGAGCTTTTTCCATGACATGAAGAAAATATTGATAATCAGATTGTACCGCTTTTAACTTTGATTGGGTTTCTAATAATTGCTCTTCAAGTTCATATGTCTTTGATTTGAGAGCTGTATTCTCACGTTTTAAGGTTTCAAGATGATGCATGTCGTGGACTTTTAAATTTTTTAAATACGTAATGATTTGTTCTAAATTAATGTCTGCTAAATCATCAACGCGATTCTCAGCTTGTGAGGTTGAAACTTTATTCTCTTGTGCTGAGGAAACAGTCGTTCTTGAATGTTTCTTCGTTTGAATCGAAGCAAGTTTTCGTTTTTGTTCTTTTCTTTGTTTTTTTGCAAGTTCGATAGCTTCAATATATTTATTGCGAATTTCTGCATTCCAGCGAAATCCACAAGCTGCCGATGTTCGATTTAATTGGTCTCCTACTTCATCGAAGGCTTTTAATTGAGTACTACCTTCACGAATATGTCTTAACACCGTTTCAGCAAGTAATAAATCATCTTCATGTGACCATGCATCTTGTCTTACTTTTACAATCATATGGGTGACACTCCTTATTCGAATCTATTTCTGATTCTAGTATCACCGCATTGAATTTATTTTATACCTTTTACTTATTTAGATTTTTTCGTTTTATCGTAAACTTGTTTTAATGCTTGTTCAAATTTTCCAGTAGCTTTAGGATGGTAATATTGTTTGTCTTTAATAGCATCAGGCAAGTATTGCTGTTTCACCCAAGCACCGTCAAAATGATGAGGGTACTGATAGGTTAATCCTCTGCCTAAATCCTTAGCTCCGTAGTAATGAGTATCTTTCAAATGGGCTGGAATATCTCCTGATTGCCCTTTACGGATATCATGTAAAGCTGTATCTAACGCTTTGTAAGCTGTATTTGACTTTGGTGATAGAGCTAATTCAACGATTGCAACAGCTAGTGGAATACGTGCTTCTGGGAACCCAATACGTTCTGCCGCTTCCACAGCTGCAATTGCCCTAGGACCAGCTTGTGGATTTGCTAAACCAATATCTTCATATGCAGTTACAATCATACGACGTGCAATACTCTCTAAATCCCCCGCTTCAATTAATCTACCTAAATAATGTAAGGCAGCATCGGCATCAGAGCCTCGAATCGATTTTTGAAAAGCAGATAGTACATCATAATGGGCATCTCCATCTTTATCATGTGAAAAGCTTTTTTTCTGCATACATTCCTCAGCTGTTTCTAAATCAATCACAATAATACCATCTTCATTTGCAGGCGTGGATAATACTGCTAATTCTAAACCGTTTAGAGCGGCTCTTAAATCCCCATTTGCACTAATAGCAAAATGTGTTCTAGCGTCGTCCGTTAATTCAATTTGTTTGTTTCCATAACCTTTATCCTGATCTTTTAGTACACGGTCGATTGCGATTTTAATATCTGCTTCATTTAATGAATGCAATTCAAATAAGTGGCAACGACTACGAATAGCTGAATTAATTGCATGATAAGGATTACTTGTGGTACAACCGATTAAGGTAATTAAATTACTTTCTAGATGTGGTAATAAAAAATCTTGTTTAGCTTTATCTAAACGATGCACTTCATCTAATATGACGACTAAATGTCCTGACATTTTAGCTTCTTCTACAGCGATTTCTAAATCTTTCTTTTTATCGGTAACAGCATTTAGCATTTTATAGTTAAGTGCTAAGCTTTTGCATAAAGCAATTGCCAGAGAAGTCTTTCCAGTTCCCGGTGGCCCGAAGAATATGATTGAGCTCAGTTGTTTTGCATCAACCATTCTTTTTAAAATTTTGGACTCACCAATCAAATGTGACTGGCCTATGACTTCAGTTATATGTTCAGGACGCATACGAAATGCGAGAGGTTGTTGGGCCATTTATATCTTCCTTTAACCATTAGTATATATCACTAAAGGGTACTGATAAATATCGTAAAATGCAAGGAAGAGTGGTTCGTGATATAATAATCAGTATTGTTATAAATAGATAAAAGGTACTGTATTTTTGAAAATGATTTATTTGATAGAGGTGTAAATGATGAAAATATCTACTAAAGGCCGTTACGGCTTAACGATTATGATTGAACTTGCACGAAAATTTGGGGAAGGGCCTACTTCTCTTAAAGTGATTGCTAAAGACAATGATTTATCAGAACATTATTTAGAGCAATTAGCTGCACCACTTAGAAATGCTGGGTTAATCAGAAGTATTCGTGGAGCATATGGAGGGTACGTTTTAGCTCGTGAACCTAAAGATATCACTTCTGGTGATATTATTCGTGTTTTAGAAGGTCCAATCACACCGGTTGAAGGTATTGAAGATGAGGAGCCAGCTAAACAGGCGTTGTGGTTACGTATTCGTGATGCTGTTAAGGATGTCCTGGATAAAACGACATTAGATGATTTAATTCATTACGATGACAATGAGCCACATGAATCTTATATGTTTTATATTTAAAGAAAAGCAGGTGTAGAAATGGAAAGAATTTATTTAGATCATGCAGCGACAACACCACTTGCTAATGAAGTGTTAGAAGCGATGTTACAGACAAACCAAGACATAATGGGAAATCCTTCTAGTACACATTTTTATGGAAGAAAAGCCCGCTCAATTTTAGACCAAACAAGAGCCAAAGTTGCCAACCATATTCAAGCTCATGAAAAAGAAATAATCTTTACGAGCGGTGGAACAGAAGCGGATAATTTAGCTATTATTGGAAGTGCTAGAGCGAACAGCCAAAAAGGGCGTCACATTATTACAACAGCCGGAGAACATCACGCTGTCTTACACACAATGGAATATTTAGAAACAGAAGGGTTTGACATCACGTATTTATCTCCAAATAATGAAGGGTATATTACCCCAGATCAGGTGAAGGAAGCTTTACGTGAAGATACCATTCTTGTTTCCATGATGTATGTGAATAATGAAACGGGTATGATTCAAGATATTCAAGCGATTGCTGCGTTATTAAAAGAGCATCAAGCGTATTTTCATACTGATGCTGTACAAGCTTTTGGCATTAAAAAGATTGATGTTGATGAACTCGGTATTGATCTTTTAAGTATGTCTGCACATAAAATCAATGGCCCACAAGGTGTTGGTTTTCTTTATTGTAAGCAAAATGTGCCTCTTGAAAATGTGCAACATGGAGGCGAACAAGAGCGTAAAAAAAGAGCAGGTACCGAAAATCTATTAGGAATCGTCGGGTTAGAAAAAGCGATTGAATTAGCTTATGAAACAATGGATACAAAATCAAAAAACTTACTAAATTTAAAACAAACCTTACTTAAAACATTAAAAGATAGTCATATAGACTTCGAAGTCAATGGAACGATTGAAAGCACTGTACCTTCCATTGTGAATGTAAGTTTTCCAAACACACAAGTTGAACAGTTATTGATGAATTTTGATCTAGAGGGTGTGGCAGTTTCAAGTGGTAGTGCTTGCACTGCTGGAACCCAAGAGCCATCCCACGTTTTAGTTGCTATGTATGGTAAGGACGATGCACGTATATATAATTCCATTCGCTTTAGCTTTGGTGCGTTTACAACCGAAGAAGAAGTCATTGAAGCTGGAAAGAGAATTGCAAAAATTGTTAAACGACTACAAAAGTAAAAGAGGTGAACAAATTGAAATCTAACGCAGATACAAGAGTTGTCATTGGGATGAGCGGTGGTGTTGACTCATCCGTCGCCGCACTTCTATTAAAAGAGCAAGGCTATGATGTCGTCGGGATTTTCATGAAAAACTGGGACGATACAGATGAATTTGGCGTTTGCACGGCAACAGAGGATTTTGAAGATGTGATTCGTGTGGCGAACCAACTTGAAATTCCATATTATGCGGTAAATTTTGAGAAGGAATATTGGGATAAAGTTTTTCGTTATTTCCTCGATGAATATAAAGCAGGAAGAACACCGAATCCAGATGTGATGTGTAATAAGGAAATTAAATTCAAAGCG
Organism: Candidatus Avamphibacillus intestinigallinarum; assembly: GCA_018711205.1. Lineage (GTDB taxonomy): Bacteria > Bacillota > Bacilli > Bacillales > Amphibacillaceae > Avamphibacillus > Avamphibacillus intestinigallinarum. Next base: position 25,637 of record DVIO01000138.1, read on the forward strand.
TTTTTAGACCATGCATTAGCACTTGGAGCTGATTATGTAGCGACTGGTCACTATGCACAAGTACGGGAAATAAACGGTCGCTATGAAATGCTAAGAGGTGTTGATAGCAATAAAGACCAAACGTATTTTTTAAATCAATTGTCAGAAGATGTGCTTAAAAAAGTGATGTTTCCATTAGGTCATTTACCAAAGAAAGAAGTACGAGAAATTGCTAAAGAACATAACTTAGCGACGGCGACTAAGAAAGATTCTACAGGTATTTGCTTTATTGGAGAACGCAATTTCAAAGAATTCCTAAGTGAATATCTACCAGCGACTTCAGGTGAGATGCAAACGATGACCGGTGAGAAAAAAGGTATGCATGACGGCTTAATGTATTATACGCTTGGACAAAGACAAGGGTTAGGCATTGGGGGGCCTGGTGATCCGTGGTTCGTCGTCGGTAAAAATTTAAAAGACAATATTTTATATGTTGAACAAGGATACCATAATGATTATTTATACTCTAACGCGTTAATTGCGACGGATTTAAATTGGATTCAACGTGATGATGTAGAGGAAAGTTTTACTTGTACGGCTAAATTCCGTTATCGTCAAGAGGATAGTCCCGTTAAAGTAACACAAATCTCAGAAGATCAAGTGAAAGTAGAATTTTTAGAACCACAACGAGCGATCACCCCTGGGCAGGCTGTTGTCTTTTATAAAGGCGATGTTTGTTTAGGTGGGGGAACCATCGATGAAGTCATAAAAAATGGTGCTACGCTTGATTATGTTGGTTAAGAATAGGAGGAGGAACATTGCGAAATTTTGATTCGATTGTAAGATATATTCAAACAAATCAACTAGATGCGGCATTCGATGAAATCAAAAAACAATTGAATGAATTTCCAGATGAGCCTCTTCTGTATACATATTTAGGGAATATATTATTTCAAGTTCAAGATTTTGAACAAGCGGAAACCGCATACAAAAAAGCAATACGAATAGATGAAACAAGTGCTACAGCGTATTTTGGCATCGGTAATGTATTCGCTAAAATAGAGCAGTATGAACGCGCTCGTAAGGCATTCTTAAAAGCATTAGAGCTGGGACTGGATCATGATTCTAATGCTCATTTTATGATTGGTTTAATGTATTATAAAGCAAATGATTATTTACATGCCCTGCCGTATTTACAGCGAGCCTATGAATTAGATGCAAATGATATAGAGGCATATTTCCAATATGGATTATCTTTAGCGAAACTACAGTTTTTAGAAGAAGCTGAAAAGGTTTTTCAAACGGTCATTGAAAAGGATTCTTCACATAGTGATGCCTATTATAATGCTGGTTTAATTTCTTTAGAGAGAGAACGTGCTCAAGAAGCATTGTCATTATTTGAACAAGCAATCTCTATACAAGAAGATCATAGACTTGCGTTAAAAGGTAAGAAGTTGGCACAACAACAAATAGCTAAAAATGATGAGTAAAGGTTGTTTGATGATGGAAACGGAAGATAGAGGAAATGTAGAACAAGAGCGAAAGTATATTAAAGGCGAACTTGTTCACATGATATTTCATAATCAAGAAGAGCAGTTTTCAATTGCAAAAATTAAAATACTCAAAACAAATGAAGCCTTTGATGAAACAGCTATTGTTGTTAAAGGTTATTTTAGCCAGCTTCAAAAAGAGGAAACATATATATTTTATGGTAGCCTAATCAATCATTCCAAATTCGGTTTGCAATACGACGTAGAGCAATATCAAACATTTATTCCCGACTCAAAAGAAGGGCTTATTGCTTATCTTTCAAGCGATTTATTTTACGGAATCGGTGAAAAAACAGCAGAGAAAATTGTCTCACACGTAGGGACAAATGCGATTTCTAAAATAATGAAGGATCGTAATGTATTAAAGGATATTCCTGGTTTAAACCAAGAAGCGGCGGATAATTTAGTTTCCGTTTTAAAAGAGAATCAAGGATTCGAGCAAATTGTGATGTATCTATCTAGATACCAAATCGGTCTTAAAATGGCTCAAAGAATTTATAAGGAATACAAGGAAGATACTGTACGTTTGATAGAAGAAGATCCTTATCAGCTGATTTATGATATCAATGGCTTTGGTTTCCAAACAGCTGATCAAATTGCAAGACAAAATGGTGTAGATATTAAACATCCAAGTCGTATAGGCGCTGGATGTATTTATGTTTTACAAGCAAGTATGCAAGAAGGACATGTATATTTACCAATAGACCGTTGTGTAAAAGATATTTATGATTTATTAAGAACTGAAGAGCTTAGTTTAGCAGACATTAAACGTGAAATAGAATTACTAGCAAGTCACAAACGAATCGTGATATATGACGAAAATGTCTACTTAAAATCTTTATATGAAGCGGAAAACGGCTTTGTAACTCAAATAGAACGAATAGTCGAACACGAGGTAGAC
>DVIO01000139.1 GCA_018711205.1 Candidatus Avamphibacillus intestinigallinarum
ATATTAACTTAGAAATAAATCCAGGAGAGAAAATTGGTATTGTTGGTGTTTCAGGTTCTGGGAAAAGTACATTAGCAAAGCTTATTACCGGTTTGTATCAGGAATATGAAGGTGAAATATTATTTGATAACATAAACATGAAGAAATTTAACCTTCAATCATTGAGAAAACAAATAGGCAGTGTCTTACAAGAAACCAGTTTATTTAATAAATCAATATTGGAAAACATTGCTTTGCAAGATGAAGATTATAAAGAAGAAAATGCCGAAGCAGCTGCTATGATGGCATCAATTCATAATGAGATTATAAAGCTTCCAATGGGATATCATTCAATATTATCAGAAGTTGGAGTGAATCTATCTGGAGGGCAACGTCAGCGTCTATTGTTAGCTAGGGCTCTCTATAATAAACCATCTATATTAGTTTTAGATGAAGCAACAGGTTTTTTAGATCAAGTGAATGAAAATAAAATTGAAGCGAGTATATCTAAATTAAATTGTACTCGTATTGTTATTGCACATCGTTTAAATACAATACGAAATGCAGATAAAATTATTGTAATGAATAAAGGTGAGATTGTTGAGTCAGGGAGTCATGCATATCTAATGGAATTAAGAGGAAAATATTATAATCTTTATGATTCTCAAAAAAATAGTATTTTGAAATAAATATTTAACAAAGAAGCTGGGACAAAAGTAGTTAAATACATTTAACTACTTTTGTCCCAGCGGCAATTAAAATCTGAAATTTTAACGACAAGTAGAACCGACGCCACCATTTGGACAAGAATTCCCACTTGTTTTACCAGAATAAAAAGATCCCCATGAGCATCCACCAGTTAGCGCATCCATAATTGCACTGTATACTAGAGTGGGACCTTTCATTGGGTTATCGCCACCACCAGAAATGTTTTTTAAATCACTTTCTTCTTTAATTTCCTCTAGAAGTTGTTTTGAATTATTCATTCGTTTATCCTCCTTAATTAATTTGTATTTAAAACTCTAACATATTGAAAAAGATGTTTCAATATTTTAATAATTTAATATATGACTGAAAATCAAATAGCAACTTATAATATTTAAAAATAAATGTGTTATTAAGTATATAATTCCCCCTTATAAGCTTATTGTTAGTATCATCTGTAGAATTCTATTTTCTCTTAAATTACTATCCTTAAATGAGTTGATTTATTACATAATATAGTTTACACCTTTATTGATTAAAATAAACATTAAAAAACGAAGGCTTCAACATGAAGACCTTCGTTTTTGATCAAATATATTATTGTATACTGTCTCTTTCGTCATCTTCCCAGCATTCTGTGTTTTTAAGGCCTGGAATAGATGAAGCTTTGAAGACAGGATTGAGTCCTTGTTTTCGTTGCCTTGTGAAATCTTGTAAGACTTTAAAGGCGACACCGCCGAGGGCAGCGATGGCAAATAAGTTAATAATGGCCATCAGTCCCATAAACAAGTCAGCCATGGACCAAACGATTTCAACAGTCGCCATTGCTCCAAACATTACCATGCCGAGCACAAGTACACGATATGTTGTTAACCATGCTTTGTTTGCTCTCATGAATTCAATATTCGTTTCACCGTAATAATAGTTCCCAATAATAGAGCTGAATGCGAAGAATAAAATCGCTACTGCGACGAAATACGGTGCCCATGAACCTACATGAACGGCTAATGAATCCTGTGTTAGGATAATCCCATCTTCTTGGCTTGTATTATATAGTCCAGCTAAGATAATAATGAAAGCGGTAGCAGAACAGATCATAATTGTATCAAAGAATACACCTAAGCTTTGGACAAGTCCTTGTTTAGCCGGGTGTGAAATATTAGCTGTTGCTGCAGCGTTCGGGACACTACCCATACCTGCTTCGTTAGAGAATAATCCACGACGGATCCCTTCCATTAAAGCAGCACCAATCCCACCACCTACAACTTCTTTAACACCAAAGGCTTGACCAACAATCATACTAAAGACAGCAGGGATTTCTTTAATATTCATAATGACGATAAATAGTGCTAGTAATAAATAGAATGTCGCCATAATTGGAACGACTAATTCCGTTACACGTACAACGCGCTGTACACCACCGAAAATAATAATCGCTGTTAGGATGACTAAAATCAGTCCAACGATCCAATCTTTTAGACCAAATACATCCATAAATGATTGACTAATGGTGTTTGATTGCACAGCATTGAAAATAAATCCAAAACAAAGTGTCAGTAAAATCGCAAACACAATACCTAATTTACGATAGCCAAGTGCTTTTTCAATATAATAAGCAGGGCCACCTCGATATGTACTGCCATCCCGTACTTTATATACTTGGGCTAACGTACTCTCTATGAAAGCTGTTGCCATTCCGATGAATGCGATGATCCACATCCAAAATACAGCTCCAGGTCCACCAACACCAATTGCAAGAGCAACACCTGTTACATTACCAGTTCCCACACGAGAAGCGGCACTAATTGTAAAGGCTTGGAAAGGAGAGACACCATCTTTACTGTCTTTTTTCTCAAAGATTAAGCGGAACATTTCTCCGAACAATCGTACTTGAACAAATTTCGTACGAACGGTGAAGTAAACGCCTAATATTAATAAAACCCCAATTAAAATATATGTCCAAATAAAATCATTAAATGGGCCGACTAACCAGTCTAGAAATGCCATATCGGATTCACCTTTCGTTTATTAGGATGTGCATGATTTTATTTTTCGTATCATGATCAATAAAAATGCATTAAAAAAATTACGTTTAGTTAATCCACGCCAAAACATATTACAGAAAAAATGTATGCATTGTCAACTTATTCATGGATAAGAACCTGTATTTCTACTAGGTGAAATCTTCTGAAGAATATGGAAAATAAGCCACAATAAAATGAAGGATACCTCGGTATAGAATGAAATATAGCCTAATTCTGTCAGTTTAAAACAGAGGAAAGACTGACAGAATTAGGGCTTTTAGAATGTTAGATTGATGATCTGATGATAGGCGCCATGGAGATTGTAATCGAGGAACTTTAACAGTAGGCGAGTTGTAAACGTAAAAGCAGCTATCCATATCATTATCGGATAGCTGCTTTATGAGGTTAACGGTTGAATAGAGATTTAACGTCAACATTTTCGCGTTTTTCAGGTGGTGCTTCAAATAAAGGTTTTTTCGTAAATCCGAACATACCAGCTAGCATATTTTGTGGGAATACAGAAATCGCAGTATTATATTTCGTCGTATGACTGTTAAAGTTACGACGCGCAGCTTGGATTTGTTCTTCAATTTCGTTAATAGAACGCTGAATATGTAAGTAATTTTCGTTGAATTTCACATCAGGGTAACGCTCTAAAGATACCATAACAGCTGGCATTTCGCGTTGTAGATTCATATGTGCTTTCAATTTATCATCCATATTGTGTGCATTCATAATGCCAGATCTTAAGCCGGTGACATTTTCCATCATTTCGATTTCTTTATCTGTTGCGACTCTTGCCGTTTGAATGAGATTATCGAGTTGATCAACTCTTTTCATTAAAAAGGCATCTAAGTCTGAGAATGATCTTTCAACATTCATCATCAGTTTTTTAATTTTGTTATAGCTTAAAATGATAAATAATATACCAATTAGTACGATAGCGCTAATAATTATGACCGTGGTGTTCAAGAGAACGCCTCCTTGTATGTTATTGTTTTGTCCAAATTCGTAGATTCAAGTTGAGCTCATCAACCATCTCTAAGGCGATGTTAATATCTTTGAAATATGAATAAATCAATCGCTTGTTTAGGGGGATCATAATATTGAAGTCAAAATGATCCCTTTGGGTAGGAAGTAAGAAATACATTGTCCCATTTCTAAAAGAGAAATACGGTGTGTCTGTGTAGGCACTATATTGATTACTCGCTTCAGAAAATCCAGCTTGAATCGCTTCTTTAATGGTCGTTGGTTGATGAATGGATTGTTTTAAATCTTCTTCTGAATGACGATTCGAAAACTCTAATAGACGATTCATGAAGTTGGGCGTTAATATGTAGCGTGCCAACACCTGGTCTGATGTTTTTACATCAAATGTGTCCATGAACTCCATATCTTCTAAATCAACATATTCTAATTGATTTTCTTCTTCCTTACTGTATGGTGCGAATCCCTTAGAACGTTTCTTCTCTTTTGGAATGACGATGGTTAACCCGTCAAAGGCTTTGTTGAAATCTGCCTTGAAAAATAAACCGCGAAACATCGTCGTAATTTGTTCGCTTTTTTTACCATCTTTGTCCTTATAATAAGTAACCTTATCTGCCTTGATTTCTGAGAAGCTAACATCTGTACGGGGTGATTCCGCACCCGCATGATCTGAATCACTTCCGATATATCCGCTAATCAAGTCATCCCCTTTATAGCGATTCGGTTTATCTTTAAATATGTTTGCGTGAACGAATTGGCGAGAAGGGATAAAGCCATTCGGTTTATATGTAAAATGCTCATTCATAAAGGTAACTAAGTCTGTTACCACTTCTTTTTTTAATCTTTCTTCAAGCTCACGACGTTTAATTTTCACGTCTTTAAATAAAACCCTACCGTAATATACGAAAATCGGGATTGTGGCAAGCATCCAGCTGAAAAAGAAATATAAAATAATCGCTATAATCGCTGGGATCGCAATTTTAATGACTGATGTTTTGGCGAGTTGCATTGTTTTTTGGCGTTCTTTATCAAGTGCTTTTACTTTTTCTAGCAGCTGCTCGTCGTAAAATGCATCGAATTCTTCTTTTGTTTTTGAAAAACGCTCCAACTGATATGGGTCCATCGTCGTCATATCCTTCATATCTTCACTCCTTTTTAATATTTTGGCATTGAACATAGCACTTAAGTCTAGTTCCTTAAACATGCAGCAAATATAGAGGAATTCAGGCAATCATCAGTGATAAAGCCTGAATCCTAGAGATATATGCTATATTCGCGAATTATCTTACCATGTTCAAAATATTTTGAAAAGGAGCATAAGTACTAGAGAAAATAAAATGAATAGTACATTTTATTTGTTTTCTATGTTTTAATCCATTTTTAAATGGGAATTACTAGAATGTTATTTCGAGTAAGGTATTTTGAGGAGGATGGAAATGGCTGATGAGAAAAAAGATGTGACAAGACGTGACTTTCTGAAGTCGAGTGGTATCGCAGCAGGAACGTTAGTCGGTGGAGGTCTTGTTGGGGGTATAGTTGGCTATAACATGAATGGTCAATCCAACAAGGATAAATCTGACAAGAAAAAAGAAGGTAGTCATAAAGGATTACTATTCTTTAACAATCAAAATGACTTCAAAATTCTGTCTGAAGCAACTGAGCGGATTTTCCCAGAGGATGATTTAGGTCCAGGGGCAATCGGTCTTGGTGTTCCGTATTTTATTGATCATCAGTTAGCTGGTAATTATGGAAGTAATGCAAAGGAATATATGCAAGGTCCCTTCCATAAAGGTGAACCAACACAAGGTTATCAGACAAGCTTGACGAGAGCGGAAGTATTCATGACAGGAATTGCAGCATTAGAGAAAGAAGCTAAGAAACGTTATGATAAAGGTTTTGCCGAGATTGAAGATAAACAACGCGACAAAATCTTAACAGATGTTCAAAAAGACAAAGTGAAAATGAAAGGTGTAGAGGCGAGCTTTTTCTTTGATATGCTACGTTCAGCGACACTCGCTGGTGCATATGCTGACCCAATCTATGCCGGAAATGAAAACATGGACGGTTGGAAGATGAAAGATTTCCCTGGCCATCAAATGAGTTATATT
>DVIO01000016.1 GCA_018711205.1 Candidatus Avamphibacillus intestinigallinarum
GTAACAGTACTAAACCTGAATCGAGTGCTGTATAGCCTCTCATGTTTTGCATATATAATGGAATCAATGTTTCTGTTCCAATTAATCCAAGGAAGGTAATCATCCCTAAAATTGTCGCTACCGTAAATATCCGGAATTTAAAGACTCTAAATTCGAGCATTGGATGCTTCATTTGTAATTGACGGAAAATAAATACGAGTAAGGAAATGATTCCGACGATAAGCACAACATACGTTTGTGCGCTCGCCCATCCATAGTTTCCAGCGTTGGAAAAGCCTAATAACAATCCACCAAAACCAATAGACGATAAAATAATCGATGGAATGTCTAGTTTTGGATATGTTAACTCCGTCACATTCTTCAGTACAAAATGAGCAATCACAATAATTAAAATGGCTAACGGGAAAATAAAGATAAATAGGAATCTCCAAGAATAATGTGACGTAATCCATCCCGATAACGTTGGACCAATTGCTGGTGCAAATGAAATCACAAGTCCAACATAGCCCATTGCTGTCCCCCGTTTATTCACTGGGAACATAAATAAGAAAACGGTTTGCATAAGTGGCATCATAATGCCCGCCCCTGCTGACTGAATCACTCTACCAAATAGTAAAAATCCAAAGTTTGGAGCGACTCCAGCAGCAATTGTCCCGATGGCAAATACACTCATTGCTGTCATAAACAATTGTCGTGTTGTAAACCTTTCAATTAGAAAAGCTGTGACCGGAATCATGACACCATTGACTAACATGAAAACGGTTGTTAACCACTGTGCTGAGTTAGCTGTTACATTCATTTCATCCATAATTGGAGGAATCGCTGTAATCATTAGGGTCTGATTCAATATCGCAATAAACGAACCTGCAAGTAAAATTGCAGCCATTAAGATTTTATTATGCGGTTGTGTTGTCATCGTACTCACTTCTTTCATCTGTTCAATCTCATTAACTATCGCATTATACTCTGATTCAACAATGCTCGCAACCTTTCCCCATTATCGAATAGTTGCTTAAGTATGATAAACAGATGAAAGAAGGTACATGTTCTTATTTATATGATTTTTTATAAGCGTATTGGAAATAGAGTAGCGTCCCGATTAAAGCAACAATCAAGAAGATTGATAAATAGCCTACTTGTTGCCACATCATGTCATATTGATCATTTGCCACAAGTGAACGGAATCCCTTAATCGTATATGTCATCGGTAATACGGTGCTTACTTTTTGTAAAACTGTTGGAATCATTTCAGTTGGGAACGTTCCCCCACTACTTGTAATTTGTAAAATAATCATCAACATGATCAACAACCTACCCGCTTCCTTAAAGATTACAGTTATGAAATGTAACATTGTTATCAATGTTAAACTAGCCAATACGGTAAACAGGAAAAACATGCCTGTGTTTTCAATCGTGATGTGAAGCCCATACACTAAAACAATATCTGCAATGATTGCTTGCATAATCGCTACAATTGCCATCATAAAATATTTACTTCCAAACCAGCTCCAACCATTCGTTGGCGTCGTCAATGGTTTTATAACCGGAAAAACAATTGTGAGTACCATGGCACCTATAAATAATCCAAGTGACAATGTAAAGGGAACAAAACCATTTCCGTAATTTTCAACCTTTGTATACGGCATCTCTTTTAATTCCAACGGTCTTACTGCCATTTTTATATTCCGTTTATCTAATGAAACATCTTGCCCTTGTTTTAATGCACTGTCGAGATTTTGCGACATTTGGTCTGTCATAGAAATCATGTCAGTAAAGCTTTTTTGAAGGTTTTCCTTTTCTATTTCTGGAACAGCTTGATTCATCGTTAAACTTTTCGTGACGGATGCTTCTAATCCTTCAAGTCCTTGTCCGAACCGATTCGTATATTCCTTCATCTGTGCCATGCCGTCTTCTGCCTTAGCAAGTGACTGCGTAAGAAGTGTCATATAGCTCTCAGTAATCTGACGTGACACTTCGTTTGTTAACTGTTCAGTCATACTTCCCTGAATCATACTAATTAAATAATTTTTAGCTTCGTTAGGGACGCTATATATTACAGGTTGCTCGGCCTCTTCTGTAAAAATTGTACTCGCCTTTTGAGAAAAATCATTAGGGATTCGAATCATCATAGAATACGATTGATCTTCTAACCCCTTCATTGCCTCAGCTTTGTCAACAAACTGCCAATCAAAGTCTTTTTTTGAATGTAACGTTTCTACAATTTGATGGCCAAAATTCATTTCCTTACCTTCAAACGTAACAGGTTGATCTTCATTCACTACCGCTACCTTTACATTTTCTGTATAGTCATACGGATCCCAAAAAGCCCACAGAAAAGTTGCGCTATACAAGGTTGGAATGAACACAGCAACGATTAGACCAACGATTAACATTTTATGCTGACATATCGCTTTAAGCTCTTGCCAAAACATACGTATCACCCTCCTTTTACTAGCAACCACTTGCTTACATAAAAGGAAAAGAATATTGATTGCAACTACTTGCTTGCATACGCTTTATAAAAGAACCTGTTGCTTTCTCACAACAGGTAAATTTATTGCAAGCTTTTTATAAACAAGTCAATATGAGTATCTGTAAAATCATCTACTGAAAAATGCTCTTCTCGAGAAATCAAACGATCTTTCAAGAAAAAATAACCGAAATTAATGAATAAGAAATTTGTAGCTGCAACATCTGCATCTACTGTCTTCATCTTCTCTTTTTTCATCATTTCTGTAAAATAATTCGAAATCGTATCCCGATAAGAAAGTGGTAATCTAGAAATTGCATCATCTAATTCAGGGAACCTTCCTTCTTCCCGCATACTAATTAATATCATTTCTTTTTTAGATGCCACAATTTCCTGATATTTCTTTGCAAGCATTTTCAAGTCTTTTTCTAAATCCCACTGAATATCATGTTGCATCATATTCTCAATCTTATCGAAAAAGGAGTATTTTTCTATTGCTGCATCTAATATTCCTTGTTTATTTCCAAAATGTCTAAATAAAGTGACTTCATTTACTTCAGCTCGCTCAGCAATTGCACGTGTTGTTGCACCTTTATAACCTTGTTCATCAACAAGTTCAATAGCTGCACGGATGATTCGATTTCTTGTATCCTCTTTCCTCATTTTTGACCTCTCTTTAGCAAGTGGTTACTTACATATTTAGATTACTACGATTTTTTATTTTGTCAACTTATCTTTTGAGCCCGCATTCACTTCCTATACATTACGACTTGAATGGATACATTCTCATCTCCTGTATTCTTAAATGCAATCATCTCATCACCGCTTCCATAGGCCACTTCTTGTTCATGAAGTGTAAATGTATGATCACCTAAGCTTAATTCACCCGAACCTTGTAAACAGTTGAATACCAATTCATGATCTGGATGGCGATGTGCAGGCATCGCTTGACCTGGCAGGAAATTCAACACAAATACAGTAGATGTTTCTAATTTAAATAAATCCTTTTTGGTAAATCGCTTTTCGTTGAATGTTTGATACGCTTCAATAGTTAACTTTTCAGCCATGTTCAATCACCTCAATGAATGGAATGTGTTGCTTAGATTAACTTCCTAGTCTTATAGAAGATTCTTTATGTTGTAAAGTTGATAGGATACTTAGCGCAGCGAGATAACTCGTTTTCGGATTGTTTGGCATGGGTTGATTTTCAATTTGTATCCTCATGTTGCCAAATGTCCCTTCTGCTTTCACCTCATGTGTGTTTTCTTGAATATTAGGATCAGCGATGACGGTAACCTCTGTTTTATCTACTCCTATTCCCGCAATGGATAATAACAATGCAACATTCACATTTTTCGGGAATTGTTCAATCGCATCTTTTGCCGAACCTTTATATAAAACGCTTTCTGATTGAACGTCTGCTAATCCTAGAGACGCTGGTGATTTTCTCGTTGTCAAACTTACCTGAGTTAATCCGCCTAGAGCCTGTGCAGATTGTAATAAATCAAGACCGCCAATAGCACCAGATGGCAAATGTATTTGTCTACGATGTGCTTCAGCAAGCTGTTCCATTGCGTGTAAAAACGTTTCGTCTTTAAAGGCCCCAATACTAGATATAATGATATCCTTTTCGTGTTGTAAAACATCCCTCATATAGTTTCGTGCCACTTCCACCGTCGCGACTTCAACGATGATATCTGTTGGCATGTTGATAAATTCATTAAAATCTATAAAGAATGGTATACCATATGTACGCGCTAATGTTTCACCTACTTCTTGATTCCGACCAAAAATCGCCGTAATTTCACCATCTAGCTGTTGTTTTGTTTGAATGGTTTCGAGCAAATATGTCGCAATATTCCCCGTTCCCATTACGCCAATTTTCATTGATTAGTCCTCCTCAAATCTTGCTCAACATAAAATATATTCATGTTTTAAATCTCGAATGCTAACACTATACTATACAGAAGCTTCATTAGGACAAGCAAATAATCACTACAACAATCAAGGTTTTTCTAGACACTAAAGATAAATTTTGATATCATTTTACAGTTACCTTAGCTAACTATTATCAAGGCTAACTACTTTGGAGGCGAAATGTATGAAAACCGCGCAACAGTTTTTCCATCAGCTTATTATGCTCTATCGGCCATTTGAAAATGGTTTAAATAAGGAACTTAAAAAGCATCAATTACACCGAGCTGAATGGACGATTCTATTTTATTTATACAATTATGGTCCCTCTACCTCGGTTAATATCTCTCAATACTTAAGTGTCGAGAAACCAACCGTGACACGAACGCTAAACAGCTTAGAAAAGCTAAACTATGTGCAACGGACCGTCGGTAAAGATAGACGGGAAAAATATATGCAGCTCACTGAAACAGGCATTAAAGCATATGAGGCAGCACGAGTGAGTATTGATCGTTTCGAAGAGGCGATTTTAAAAGGATTTTCTGAAGAAGAACAAAAACAGATGATTCAAATGATGCAACACATTAGAAATAATATTGTACAGTAAGGAGCATTTCACATCTATGTCTCAACATAAAGCAAAATTATGGACGAAAGATTTTACGATTATTTCAGCAGCGAACTTTTTCTTATATTTAGTATTTTACTTATTACTCGTTACGATGACTGTTTATGCAGTTGAAGCATTTCATGTTTCAGAAAGTAAAGCCGGTCTCGTCACAGGCATTTTTATTATCGGTACGCTCATTGGGAGGTTATTTATCGGTAGATTGATTACAAGCATTGGAAACAAGATAATGTTGTATAGTGGTTTACTCGTCTTCATCGTGACGTCATTATTATATTTTGTAAATCTTGGCATTGGCTTTTTGCTCGTTACGAGATTCTTACACGGGTTGGCATTAGGTGTAGCGAGCACAGCAACAGGTACCATTGTTGCCCATATTATCCCAGATACACGTAAAGGCGAAGGCATTAGTTATTATTCAATGAGTATTACCATTGCCACAGCCATTGGTCCTTTTATTGGTATATTTATGAGTCAGCATACGACATATCAGGTGATCTTTACGTTTTGTGCTTTACTTGCAGTGATTAGTTTTCTCATTGCTTTATTTGTTCGTATCCCAGCTACAGAAAAGCATGAATCAGCTACGACAGAAAAACAATCATTCCACATTTCCAATTTTATTGAACCGAAGGCTGTCCCAATTGCAATCATTATTATGATTCTTTCTCTCGGGTATTCAAGTGTGCTGTCATTTATTAACTTTTATGCGATTGAACTTGATTTAGTAAGTACGGCTAGTATATTCTTCGTCGTCTATGCGATTGCCATCTTACTCTCTCGACCTTTTACTGGGCGCCTAATGGATATAAGAGGCGAAAATGCAGTGATGTATCCTGCGTTCATTTTATTCGCACTAGGATTATTCATGTTAAGTGGTGCAACCTCAGCGAGTATGTTTCTACTAGCCGGTGCTTTAATTGGGTTAGGTTTTGGGAATATGCAATCGACGACGCAAGCGATTGCAGTTAAAGTGACTTCACCTACCCGTGTCGGTTTGGCAACATCAACGTATTATATTGCCCTTGATGCCGGACTTGGTTTCGGACCTTATGTACTTGGTTATGTTATTCCACTGACAGGTTATAGCAAGCTTTATCTAGTAATGGGTATCATCGTTTGTCTTACAATTGCCCTTTATGTTGCATTACATAGTAAAAAGATAGCACAATTCAATTAAACTTTATAAATTAATTTTCGTTTTATGTTTGCGATTTCTGAAGCGTAGATTTAATAAAACCTCCTACATTTAGGAGGTTTTTTTAATTTTTTGAATACATACTTTGTTATAATATACATACCTTTGCTGTCAAATTTAATAGAGGAGTGATCTTATTAAAAGATACGTATGGATTTTCATCTCACTCATCACGATTGTCGCATTAAGTGCGTGTGGGAGTGAAGACGATACTAAAAGCTCAAAAAATGATAAAGACTCAACAGAAACAGAAAAGTCAGATTCTGATGAAAAAGAACAAAAAAACACTCAAAAATTGACCTATGAAATTGGAGAGAGCTTCAAAGTTACGGATGAATTAACAGATGACCCATATGAAATTACCGTCAAAAAAATCTGGAATGAAGCAAGTGATCAACATAAAGATTATTTAAAAGACGTTGATCAATTAGCAGACAATGCAAACTTAACCTTCATCACCTATACTGTGAAAAATCTTGGCGATGAATCCATTTCATTGTTCAATTCAATTCCTGAATTTTATGCAAATGATACAACAAGTGGTCAAGTAGACATCTCTTATCCAGATAACGGATTTAAAAAGGAAGAAAAAGACCCTCGGGATTTCGAAATTAAACCTAATGATACTGTCGAGGTAACAGGCGTTCACGATTCAACAACTTACAGCAAAAATACTGCTGCGTTCACTTGGGAAGCTACGAAAAAAGATGACAAACCCATCGTCTTACAAACGTCTATAAAAAAACGTAAAGATGCCCCTGGCACGTATAAACAAGGTGAGCCAATCCAAATTCTTGATGAAACAGAAGATCGTCAATTGGTCGCTACAATTGACAATATCGAATTAAAAGACGAGACAGATATTGAAAAAGATTATGATAACTCATCTTGGTTTGTCATGGATATCAAAGCTGAAAATAAAGGTAAGCAAGAGATTAATGTACAAGAGGCCTATCCAGATCTTGTCGTTGATGACAAGCTACGAGCAAATTCACGTGCAGATTTCTTTAAAGTCGGCGATCATCTGATTGAACAAACAAGTGAGAACGATCAAGCAATCATTACGCCTGGTGAGGAACTCGAAGGAACCTTATATATCAATGTCTTAAACAAATATGCCAAAGACATGGAACTCTATTACATGGATAAAGGTCTTACAACGAATATAGATTTCGCCCAAAAATTAGATTACAACCCAGCTCATTAATCATTCACATGCACATCACCCGTTCGTAGATTCATTGCTTATCTATGGCGGGTGAT
>DVIO01000017.1 GCA_018711205.1 Candidatus Avamphibacillus intestinigallinarum
ACAAAAGTAATGAATCATCGCTTTACCGAGTAATGCACCCTTCACATTAACCGCTGCATAGCCTGATTGTTTCGCTCTTCCTATATTACGTCCACCACATTTGGGGCATGATTCTGGATTATGATTATCCATCAAACAACATCTCCTTTTTTGAATCAGCTTCCTAAGTATCTATCAAATTGAATCAACTTAGGTAATTTAATAACGAAATGACAACGCAACGAATGACGTAAAGACTGTCGCAATCATTAAAGCGGTGAGCATCGACGTCACTTGTAATGCTGTTAAAGCGACCATATCAAAATTAAGAAGGATTAAAAATATCATTAAATAACCTAAAATGAAAAAATAGCTGAAAAACATGCCTTTTTCTTTAATTTTCTTGGAACGCTCATCATTCTCTTTAAATTGCGGCTGTAAATAAGCCAGCTCAAAAATCATTAAGATGACGGCATAATTGATCCACATATATGACTGTTCTAAAAAAGTCCCTGAATATAGCTGTACGATTGTCATAAATAAAGCATTCATACCTAAGAATACCCCTACGATAATGAGTACGTTACGTCTATGGTCACTCGAAATCTCCTTCATGTCGTTTCCTCTCCTTCTTCTACAATAAATACATCTTCTACAATCGTGTCAAAGCAACGTGCGATTTGAATGGCGAGTGGAAGCGAAGGATTATAACGTCCCTTTTCAATAGAAATAACGGTTTGTCGCGAAACCCCTAACCGTTTCGCAAGCTGTTCTTGAGACATCCCTAACTGATTTCTTAAAGATTTAATATGATTATCCATTTGGTCTGCTTCCTTTCTTACATTCAGACTAACGTAAAGCATCCTTTACTGTCAAGGAGGTTTTACATTACTTTTTTAAGATACATCTGTTCATAAAAAAATCACCTTCCTCAATAGAAAGGTGATTTTGATATATAGAATGAAATGCATCTGAATGCTCCTGTCATTCAGGTTCATAACATTTATTTATTCGCAAAGAATTCTTCAGCTTCTTCTAAATACTTCTCTTGGTCTGGTGCGAGATCGTATTCTTCTACAATCGCATCAACCGGACATACCGCAACGCATGCTGCACAGTCAATACAAATATCAGGGTCAATATAGAACTGTTCTGGCCCTTCCTCGATACAGTCAACTGGGCATACTGTTACACATTCTCCAGCCTTTTCTCCACGGCATGGATCTAAAATAACAAAAGCCATTTCGGACGTACCTCCTTCGCTAGTAAATCAGTTTTGTTGACCCGTCCATATCATGATAAGAAGACGACAAAACTTATTATGAGGATTTTACCAATCCCTCCTACTTTAATCATACATCAGATCGCTTTTTAAGTAAAACAGCATCTTTAACTTTTTTCTACGCAAAATACAATGATCGATGGCGTCCACAATTCGGATTAAAATGCGCCTCACAGCTTGGACATTGATACTGACTATTTAAATAGGCTTCTATCGTTAATTCTGTTCCACAGCTTCCACAAAGAATCGCTTTTTCATGGAATTTCTCACGCGGCCATACCTGTGCTTCGCCGCAGCCATAAGCTGCATGGCATTCATAACACGGAAAGTATACACCACAACAATAAAAACGAATCGCAATTCGATCATATGCTGTATGATAATGTGAACAGCGCGTCTCATCATCTATCGCACCTTTTACAAGACGACCATGTATTTGCATAAAAAATCTCCTTTTTAAATCACGCTACGGCGCATATACAATGTTGTCTTAGATGGATCGGTCTGTTCTTCTCCGTGACGAATGCGTTCATTCGTTTGTCTAGAAATATTCATTAATATCGCAAGACTAATCATCGTCATCACAATAGACGTTCCCCCGTAACTAACCAGAGGTAGCGGAATCCCCGTAATGGGTAGTAAGCCCGATACAGCGCCTAAATTCAACATCGCTTGTGTCGCAATTTGAGTCGTAATCCCAAAAGCTAGTAAACGACCCATGCGATCTGTTGCATGTTTATAAATTGAATACCCTTTAAAGACCAACCACGTAAATAAACCGACGACGAAGAATACGCCAAAAACGCCAAGTTCCTCTGAAATAATCGCCATAATGAAATCCGTATGAGCCTCAGGTAAATAACCGAGTTTTTGAACACTATTACCAAGACCATGACCTAACAATCCACCATCACCGATTGCTAAATAGGAATTAACCAATTGGAATCCTTCATCCTCCGCATCAGCAAATGGATTCATATATGAAACAAGCCTCTCCATTCGATAAGACTCGGTAATAGCTAGGAATGTGACACCCGCTGTTCCAATCAATCCAAGGATTCCAATATGTAACCATCTCGCTCCTGAGACAAGTAAAATCCCTGCGCACCCCAGCATAATCGAAATACTTGTCCCTAAGTCAGGTTGAAGTAAAATGAGACCAATCATCATCGCTAAGATAACTAATGGCGGAAGAAGACCCTTTTTAAAATCACGAATATAATGTTGTTTATTCGTATATACCTTCGCAAAGAAGATCATCATTACAATCTTCACTAGCTCCGATGGTTGAAAAATAAATGGCCCTACACCTAACCATCTAGTTGAATGATTCCTCTCCAAACCGACACCTGGAATGAGGATTAATATTAAGAAAAACAAGACAATCCCAATCAATACTGGCGCCCATTTCCCATAAATTTGATAAGGGATTTTACTCACAAATAAAAATAACAGAAAACTGACAATAAGCCAGAGCAATTGACGATAAAAGAAGTGTGTCCCTGAACCATATTCTAAAATTGAAAAGGCAAAGCTCGAACTGTATACCATCACTAAACCAAATGAACTTAGTAATAGAATAATCGCCAATAACTGATAGTCTAAATCACGAAACAATCCTTTCATTTTTGTACTTCTTCCTTTCTGTCTCCACTTATAACGAATCAGATTGTACGTTGCAGTCGTTATTTCATTCTAAAGGATGTTTCAGTTTACAATTTCTTTTGCTTTTCTTTTAATTTCAAAAAGGCATCTGCCAATGCGTTGTTTTCAAATCCATCATCTTGTTTTAAATATTTATGAATATCACGCTTTGATACCTTTTGTTTTTCTCGTTCTCGTTTACGTCGCTCGAATGCCGCAAGACTTTCACGATGTCCGCAAACACATGTAAACATTTGTCCCTTACCTTCACCTCTAAGCTGCATACGTTTATGACAATTCGGACAGCGAGCATTGGTATTTCTAGCAATATTCTTTTTATACCCACAAGCACGGTCTTGGCAAACGAGCTTCTTACCGTGTTTATTCTTAATTTCTAGCATGAGCTTGCCGCACTCTGGACATTGTGTTCCCGTAATATTATCGTGTTTAAATGTCGTTTCTTTAGCTTTGATGTTTAGGACGATTGTTTTCGTGTAAGCTTTAATCTCTTTGATAAATGCCTCTTTTGATAGCTCGCCTTCGGCAATTTGATTGAGTTTCTGTTCCCAATCAGCTGTTAATTCTGGACTTTTCAAATCAGCTGGGACAAGTTCTAATAATTGTCGTCCTTTAGATGTCACATGAAGTGCTTTTCCTTTTTTCTCAACAAGCTGTGTATTGAGCAATTTTTCAATAATATCAGCACGAGTGGCAACTGTGCCAAGACCTCCTGCTTTTTTAATAGAGTTTGTTAAAGCACCATCATGCCCAGTCATATACCGTACAGGGTTCTCCATAGCTGCAAGTAAGGTACCCTCTGTAAAATGTGCTGGTGGCTCTGTTAAATGCTTCGATCCTGTCATGTTAAGATTTGAAAACACTTGATCTGGCGCTACTTTTTGCCTTGTTCGTGACGGGCTACTAGGTGTAGATTCATATACAGCCTTCCAGCCGAGCTTTGTGACATGATTCGTTTTCGCTTGAAACATTTCGCCTTTTACAGTTGCTTGAATTGTCATTTCATCATACACATACGGGTCCATTAATACAGCAAAAAATCGTTGTACCACAAGATCGTATATTTTACGTTCCCGGTTATCAAGCTGTGTTGCATCCACTGATTGCTCTGTTGGAATAATCGCATGATGATCACTGACTGCCTGATCATTCACAATCGATTTAGGTAACGTAAATGTTTTACCTACAAGCTGTTTGGCAATCGATTGATAACCATTTCCACTATGGGCTCTAATTCTGTCCTGTAATGTTGGCACGATATCTGATGAGATGACACGTGAATCTGTACGTGGGTACGTTAACACCTTATGTCGCTCATACAAACGCTGCATCAGTTGTAATGTTTCTTTTCCTGAAAAACCGAATATTCGGTTTGCATCTCGTTGTAACTCAGTTAAATCATACAGCTGTGGGGCAAATTGTTTTTTCGATTTTTCACTTACTTGTTGAATCGTTAACGGTGCATCTTTCAATTGTGCAATAAGTCTTTCGTACGTTTCTTTTTTATAGATGCGTGTTTGATGTTGCTCATTTGTCCACGTTAATTTCAATCCATTAGGTAATACCGCTTCAATCGTATAATACGGTTGCGGTTTGAAATGCTTTATCTCATCATCTTTCATTCGAATCATTTCAAGTGTAGGAGTTTGAACACGACCACTTGATAGCTGTGCATTGAATTTTGTCGTTAATGCACGTGTTGCATTGAGTCCGACATACCAGTCTGCTTCCGCACGAGCCACTGCAGATTTATATA
This sequence comes from Candidatus Avamphibacillus intestinigallinarum, assembly GCA_018711205.1. Classification (GTDB taxonomy): domain Bacteria; phylum Bacillota; class Bacilli; order Bacillales; family Amphibacillaceae; genus Avamphibacillus; species Avamphibacillus intestinigallinarum. The sequence goes on from DVIO01000017.1 coordinate 4,680, forward strand.
AAGGTTCAAATCGTTTGCCTGGCTTTAATTGTGTAAATCCGTTACGAATAGCTTGATCTGTCACAGAAGAAATCCATAAGCGTTTTATCGGTTTTTTCACACGTGCTTGTTTCAATATCCAACGGGCGACAAGCTCTCCTTCACGTCCAGCATCCGTCGCAATAACAATCTCATTGACATCTTTGCGGTTTAATTGCGCTTTCACCGTTTCGTATTGACGACGTGTCTTTTTCATCACAGTTGTTTTTAACGTTTCTGGAAGCATTGGTAAATCTTCTAGCGCCCACGTTTTATATTTTGCATCGTAACGACTAGGGTCTTCCAGTTCAATCAAATGTCCTAATGCCCATGTCACAATATACGTTGAACCTTCAAAAAATCCATTACCTTGCTTCGTACATTTCATGACTTTTGCAATATCCCTACCGACAGACGGTTTTTCAGCTAATACAACGGTTTTCATACGTTCACCCTACCTTCTTATGAATAGCATTATAACATATTCAAGTGATTTTTGAGCGGATTGTCGAAGCAAAATTCACAAAAAAGCCATATCGATTTAGATATGACTTTTCATGTTTAACTTAAGAAAATATTTTATTCTTTTCTATCATGATCATGTGTTTCTTGTTTAGCTTCCTTATATTTGGCAACCATATCATCGTAATTCATCGGTCCAATCATTTTATGAAATATCTTCCCTTCACTATCCAAAATATATGTCGTCGGAATCGTTTGAACTAAATACGTATCAGCCACATCAATTTGCTTGTCCAACATGATTGGGAAGGTTAAGTCATAATCATCGACGAATGTTTCAACGGTTTTTTGGCTGTTTTCCTGTTGTGTTAAGTTGACGGAGAAAATGGTTACTTTATGATTTTTATAAAACCGTTCCATATCTGGCATTTCGGCCTTACACGGTGGACACCAAGTTGCCCAAAAATTAATCATGACCGGTTCACCACGAAAATCTGATAGTTTCCGCTTCTCCCCTTCCAACGTTTCT
>DVIO01000140.1 GCA_018711205.1 Candidatus Avamphibacillus intestinigallinarum
ATCTATGTTATTTATTATTTTAAAGTTAAATATTTTCAAAATTTAAACAATAGAAAGGAGTGCTTACGTATGAGCGACCAGTGGATTTTTTTAGATGATCAATTCGTTAAAAAAGAAGATGCGGTCATATCAGTATACGACCACGGTTTTTTATATGGCGATGGCGTATTTGAAGGCTTACGGGTCTATGACGGAAACATCTTCAGATTACAAGAACATTTGGATCGATTATATGCATCTGCACATTCAATTATGTTAGAAATACCGTACACTAAGGAGAAATTCACACAAATTATTATTGATACAATCCGTAAAAACGAATTGAAAAGTGCCTATTTAAGAGTAGTCATTTCACGTGGAGCTGGGAATCTTGGTTTAGATCCAAGAAGTTGCCCGAAGCCGGGTGTGATAGTGATTGCGGAAGCACTCTCAATATATGGAAAAGAGTTATATGAAAAAGGATTAAAAATGGCTTCAGTCGCTACTAGAAGAAACCGTGCTGATGTCTTAAGTCCACAAGTGAAATCATTAAATTACTTAAATAATATTATTGTAAAACTTGAATCTGTGCAATCTGGTGCAGATGAAGCCTTAATGTTAAATGATCAAGGTTATGTAACGGAAGGTTCAGCAGATAACATCTTTATTGTAAAAGGTGGAAAAATTAAAACACCTCCAGTTTACTTAGGAGCTTTAGAAGGTGTTACACGTAATGTCATTATTGAATTAGCAAAAGAACGTGGCTATGAAATGGATGAGGCACCTTTTACACGTCATGATGTATATATCGCTGATGAGGTGTTCTTAACAGGAACAGCCGCAGAAGTCATCCCAGTAATTGAAGTTGATGGGAGAGTCATTGGAGACGGAAAGCCAGGGCAGGTCACGAAAGATTTATTAGAAACATTTCGTAAATGTGTCACAACACAAGGCGTACAATGCTATTCATAATGAATCTATAAATCTATTAAGAATTCAAATGAAACCCTATTAAATATTATTGAATCATGTATAATAAACTTAAAGAATGAATTGTCATAATTTTCTAGATACAATCATAATATGGAATAATTAGAGTTATTTGTTATTTTTATTTATTAAATTTTTTAAATATTTAAACTGAACATATACTAAATCGTTGACGGGAACGTAGAATATTAACGATTACATTTAAAGAGAGCTAAGAAATGGTGAGATCTTAGCAATGTAAAATATTCTTGGATCATCCTTCCGAGTGTGAAGCTGAAGTGATTAAGGTAAGCTTCATCGGGTGTACAGCACCTGTTATCAAAACGGACTAATCCGTGATTAGTCCATGAGGCATTGCTAAAACAATGCAAACTTGGGTGGTACCGTGATAAGAATAATCTCTTTTCACCCCAAAAATTCCAAATATATTTAAGTAAATGTATGGATTTAGGGTTGAAGGGATTTTTTTAGTTTATAGATTATCTAAATATTTCTTATTCAGTGACAATTAGATTCAAAAATAAGGAGGAAGAAAGAAGGAATGGAAATGAAGCGGGAAGTTAATGAAGCGATGCAACCGAGAAACGGCGCTGATTTGTTTGTCCAATCTCTAGTAGATGCTGGAGTAGACACGTTATTTGGGTACCCTGGTGGTTCTGTCTTACCGATTTATGATGCTTTGTACCGAAATAATGCTTCCTTTAAGCATATTCTCTCGCGTCATGAACAAGGTTCTATCCACGCAGCAGAAGGATATGCTCGTGTTACTGGAAAACCAGGTGTTGTGCTTGCTACATCAGGACCTGGAGCAACAAATCTAATTACTGGAATTGCCGATGCCATTATGGATTCAATTCCTCTAGTGATTTTTACAGGTCAAGTTGCACACCAAGTAATTGGAACGGATGCTTTTCAAGAGTCGGACATTATGGGTGTGACAACACCTATTACGAAATACAATTATCAAGTTGAAAAACTTTCGGAATTGCCAAGGGTTATTAATGAAGCATTTCATATCGCGAATTCGGGAAGACCTGGTCCAGTATTAATTGATATTCCTAAAAATATCTCGGAAGAAATTTCTGGAGAAGTTTATGATAACTCATTTAATCTACCAGGATATCAGCCAACAACAAAGCCGAATCCATTACAAATTGTAAAGCTCTCTGAAGCATTGTCAAGAGCGAAAAAACCTATCGTGTTAACAGGGGCAGGGACACAATTTGCTGGAGCGTCAGAAGAATTATTTGAATTTATCCAAAAATATGAATTGCCTATCACAAGTACATTGCACGGGTTAGGTACTTATCCAGGCACGGATGAATTGTTCATTGGGATGGCAGGTATGCATGGTACGTACGCTGCGAATATGGCACTTCATGATTGTGATTTATTAATTAATATTGGAGCACGCTTTGATGATCGACTGACTGGTAAACTAGATCATTTTGCACCTAAGGCGAAAGTAGCTCATATTGATATTGACCCAGCGGAAATCGGCAAAAATATCCATACAGAGATTCCAGTCGTATCAGATGCAAAAGAAGCGTTGAAGGCATTACTTAATAGTGATATTAAGCAGCCTGAGCATAAAGAGTGGATGGAAGAAGTTAGAAAGAATAAAGAAGATTATCCGCTTTGGTATAACCGCTCTGATGAAGCAATTTCTCCGCAATGGCTTGTAGAGCAGGTATATGAGTTATCTGAAGGGAAAGCGATTGTGACAACAGATGTTGGTCAACATCAAATGTGGGCGGCACAATTTTATAAATTTGATAAACCGAACCGTTGGGTTACTTCTGGTGGCCTAGGTACGATGGGATTCGGCTTTCCAGCAGCAGTTGGAGCACAATTAGGTGCACCGAACGATTTGGTCGTTTCGATAGTTGGGGATGCAGGTTTTCAAATGACATTGCATGAATTATCAATTATTCATGAACGAAACCTACCCGTTAAAATTGTTATCGTAAACAATGCTGCTCTTGGCATGGTAAGACAGTGGCAAGAAAGCTTTTATGAAGAACGTTATTCAGAGTCAATTCTCCAAACAAATCCAGACTTTGTGAAACTAGCTGAGAGTTATGGAGTTAAGGGAATGAAAATAGATTCTGAAAAAGATGTACCAAACGCCCTTAAAGAAGCATTTTCATACGATGGACCAGTTCTAATCGATGCTCGCGTCGTTCAAAAAGAATCTGTTTATCCAATGATTGCTCCAGGCAAAGGGCACCACGAAATGTTAGGGGTGACAAAGTCATGAAACGTATCATTGTTGCTACCGTACAAGACCGTGCCGGCGTACTGAATCGAGTAACTGGCATGTTGCAAAAACGTCAATTTAATATTGAAAGTATTTCAGTCGGTGCCTCTGAAATAGAAGGCATTTCAAAAATGACTTTTGTCGTTGAAGTGAGTGATCATCAGAAACTCGAACAACTAACAAAACAATTAAACAAACAAATAGATGTTTTGAAGGTTTCGGATATCACAGATAAAGCGATGGTCGCCCGTGAACTTGCTTTAATTAAAGTAAGTGGAAGTGGCCAAACAAGGTCAGAAATTCAAGGGATTATTGCTCCATTTAGAGCATCCATCATAGATATTAGTAAAGATAATTTAACCGTTCAAGTGACGGGGAAGCCAGACAAAGTTGAGGCGATGATTACATTACTTCGTCCTTATGGTATTAAAGAGTTAACTAGGACAGGCGTTACAGCCTTCTTAAGAGGTCAACAACCTCAAAACATAACCGAGATAAATTCTTTATCTATATAAAACATACTAGAAAGAGAAAGGGAGATTTGAATATGTCTAAACTATTATACGAGAAAGATATTAACAGCGAGGTACTTCAAGGTAAAAAAATTGCAGTAGTAGGTTATGGTTCACAAGGCCATGCACATTCTCAAAACTTACGTGAAAGCGGCTATGATGTAATCATTGCAAACCGCCCAGGTAAATCAGCTGATAAAGCGAAAGAAGACGGCTTTGAAGTGTTTTCAGTAGCAGATGCTGTAAAACAAGCAGATATTGTTATGATTTTACTTCCAGATGAATTGCAACCGACTGTCTTTGAAGAAAGCATTAGACCTAACCTTAAAGAAGGTGCAGCACTAGCATTTGCACACGGATTTAACGTTCATTTCCACCAAGTTGAACCACCGAAAAATGTGGACGTATTCCTTGCAGCACCTAAAGGACCTGGTCATTTAGTACGTCGTACATTTGAAGAGGGTGCTGGTGTACCAGCATTATACGGTATTTACCAAGACTATACAGGTAAAGCAAGAGACATTGCTCTAGCATATACACAAGGAATTGGAGCAGCAAGAGCTGGTGTAATTGAAACGACATTCCAAGAAGAAACTGAAACAGATTTATTCGGTGAACAAGCTGTTCTTTGTGGTGGAACAACAGCATTAGTTAAAGCAGGTTTTGAAACATTAACTGAAGCAGGTTACCAACCAGAAGTTGCATACTTCGAATGTCTACATGAGTTGAAATTAATCGTTGATCTTCTATATGAAGGTGGACTTGAAAACATGCGTTATTCAATCTCTGATACTGCACAATGGGGTGACTTTGTATCAGGACCGCGCGTAATCAACGATGAAACAAAAGCACGTATGAAAGAAGTTCTTGAAGATGTTCAAAATGGTGAATTTGCACGTGGATGGATTCTTGAAAATCAAACAAACCGTCCGAAATATAACGCAATTAATGCACGTGAAAATGAACATCAAATTGAAAAAGTTGGTAAAGAGCTACGTTCATTAATGCCTTTTGTTAAAAACCCAATCAACTCTTAATAAAAGGACGTGTCACTCATGAAACGCATAAAGATTTTTGATACAACTCTACGAGATGGTGAACAATCACCCGGTGTCAATTTGAACCAGATTGAAAAACTTGAAATTGCCAAACAGTTAGAGCGCTTTGGAGTAGATAGAATGGAGGCAGGATTTGCTGCCTCCTCCAAAGGCGATTTTAACGCTGTGAAAGAGATTGCCAATACAATTCAAAACACTTCAGTGACTGGTTTAGCAAGATGTGTTAAATCAGATATTGATATTTCTTGGGAAGCTTTAAAAGGTGCGAAATATCCACGTTTACATCTGTTTTTAGCTACATCACCAATACACATGGAATATAAGCTGAAGAAGACACCTGAAGAGGTTGTTGAAACAGCAGTGAATATGGTGAAATATGCTAAGGAACGTTTCCAAGAAATTGAATGGTCTGCTGAGGATGCCTCGCGTTCGGATAAAGAGTTTTTAGCACATATTATAGAAAAAGTCATCGATGCAGGCGCAACCGTTATCAACCTACCAGACACAGTTGGATATGCAACACCAGCTGAATTCGGAGCACTTTTTAAATATATTAAAGAGAATGTACCGAATATTGATAAAGTAGATCTGTCTTGCCATTGCCATAACGATTTAGGAATGGCAGTTGCCAACTCGATTGCAGCAGTTGAAAATGGTGCTACTCAAGTTGAAGGCACGATTAACGGAATTGGTGAGCGCGCAGGAAATGCCTCACTGGAGGAAGTAGCAGTTGCACTGAAAATTCGCTCTGATTACTACCCTTATGAGACAGGATTAAATTTAAAAGAAATCAAACGTACGAGTGATCTTGTTTCAAAATTAACAGGGATGCATATTCAAGCGAACAAAGCGATTACAGGTCGTAATGCATTTGCCCATGAATCAGGGATTCATCAAGATGGTGTGTTGAAGCATGCGTCAACGTATGAAATTATTACCCCTGAAATGGTTGGTGTAAACTCCAATACATTATTCCTTGGGAAACATTCAGGTCGTCATGCATTTAAAGACAAAGCTAAAGAACTAGGCTATCAATTATCTGATGAAAAATTAAAAGAAGCGTTCGATTCATTTAAACAATTAACGGATCAAAAACGAGAAGTAACAGATGATGATTTGTTTACAATTTTAACTGAAATTCAAACTGAAACTTCTGCTATTCATAAATACAAGCTTGACATGTTCCAAGTACAATACGGAACAGCAAATGAACCTTCTGCAACCGTTAAATTGACAAACCCACAAGGGGAAACTGTTGAGGCAACGGAAAAAGCGCAAGGAAGTGTTGAAGCACTTTACAAAACAATTGATTCACTCGTCAATGAAGAGTTGAAATTAGTAGACTACTCACTAAATTCTGTCGGTCGAGGTAAAGATGCATTAGCAGAATCATTTGTACAATTAATTGTTAACGATGAACAAGTAAGTGGAAGAGGGTCTGCACAAGATGTGTTAGCAGCTTCAGCAAATGCTTTTCTAAATGCTGTCAATCGTTACATTGTTCAACAAACAACCAAACAACGATCTGTTGATTAAAGAGAGAGGAGGGGAGATTTTGAACAAAAACATCGTTTTATTACCAGGTGACGGAATTGGTAGAGAAATTATGGACTCAGCTAAAATCGTCTTAGAGACGATTGCTGAGCAATATGGACATCAATTTTCATTTGCTGAACATGCAATTGGTGGTGATGCTTTTGATCGTTATGGATCCCCTTTACCACAAGAAACATTGCAAGCCTGCCAGAATACAGACGCAATTCTGCTCGGCTCAGTGGGAGGGCATAAATGGGACTCCCTTCCGAAACATCAAAGACCTGAACAGGGATTACTTGGTATTCGAAAATCTTTAGGACTATTTGCTAATTTACGTCCGATTAAAGGTTTTCAACCACTCTTACATGCATCACCATTAAAGGAATCCGTCATTAATGGTAGCGACATATTAATTATTCGTGAATTAACGGGTGGCTTATATTTTGGGAAACCAAGCGAACGCCGTGACAATGATAACGTCGTAGTGGATACATTGTATTATGAACGATATGAAATTGAGCGTATTGTGGAGCAAGCATTCCAAAGCGCACAATTACGTAATAAAAAATTGACTTCAGTTGATAAGGCGAATGTGCTTGAATCAAGCCGTATGTGGCGTGAAATTGTTGATGAGAAGAGTAAAGAGTATCCAGATGTAACTGTTGAACATTTACTTGTTGATGCGGTAGCAATGAAACTCATCACAGAACCTAAGAATTTTGATGTGATTGTTACTGAGAATTTATTCGGTGATATTTTAAGTGATGAAGCTTCTGTTTTAACTGGCTCTCTTGGGATGCTTCCTTCAGCAAGTCTATCTGAAGGTGTTGGCTTATATGAGCCTGTACATGGTTCAGCACCAGATATTGCAGGTAAAGGTATTGCAAACCCAATGGGCATGATTTTATCAGCAGCTATGATGTTAAAATACTCCTTCCAACTAAAGGAAGAATCAGAAGCAATTGAAGCAGCAGTAAATACATGTTTAGAGCAAGGTTATCATACAGCAGATTTATCGATTACAGAAGGAACACAAGTTGGTACGAAAGACATTACTGATATTGTCGTTCAGAATCTTAAACAACTAAAAACAACTTAAAAGCGGAGGTGTCATGAAATGACGAAGCCAAAAACAATCATTGAGAAAATCTGGGATACACACGTCGTTCATCAGGAGGGCGATCAGCATTTATTATATATTGATTTGCATTTGGTTCATGAAGTGACTTCTCCCCAAGCTTTTGAGGGGTTGAGAATGAACAATCGTAAAGTTCGTAGACCCGATCGAACATTTGCGACAATGGACCATAACGTTCCGACGTATCGTAGACATGAAGTTAGAGATCAAACTTCGAAAACACAAATGGATACACTGCAAAAAAACTGTGAAGCCTTCGGGGTACAACTTGCAGATATGTACCATCCTGACCAAGGGATTGTTCACGTTATTGGACCAGAGCTAGGTCTAACGCAACCAGGTAAAACAATCGTTTGTGGGGATAGTCATACATCAACACACGGAGCATTTGGTGCGCTTGGTTTTGGTATTGGTACAAGTGAAGTTGAACACGTACTTGCCACACAAACGGTTTGGCAAGGCACACCAAAAACATTGAATCTAAAAGTTGAAGGGGATCTATCTCCAGGTATAACTGCTAAAGATTTAATGCTAGCGATTATTGCGAAATTTGGTGTAGGCTTTGGAACGGGGTATGTTGTTGAATATACTGGTCAAGCGATTAGAGACTTACCTATGGAAGGTAGAATGACGATTTGTAATATGTCTATAGAAGCAGGAGCCAGAGCAGGTCTGATTAGTCCTGATGAAACAACAGTTGAATTCCTACGTGGTAGAAGACATGTTCCACTTGGAGAGGAATATGAGCGTCTAGCAGAAGAATGGCTTGAACTTGCTACAGATGAAGGTGCTGAATACGATGAAACACTCGTCATTAACGGCGCCGAAGTAGAACCACAAGTGACTTGGGGTACAAACCCAGCCATGTGTGTGCCGGTAGCTGGCAAAACACCAACTCTAGAAGAAGCAAATCATGATCCTAACGTTAAACGTGCCTTGGAATATATGGGACTAGAAGAAGGTCAGCCGATTGAATCGATTGAAGTTGATCATATTTTTATTGGATCATGTACAAACTCACGTGTACGAGATTTGAGAAATGCAGCAGAGATCATTAAAGGGAAAAAACTGCATGACAATATTAAAAAAGCAATCGTCGTTCCGGGTTCATTTACTGTGAAAATGCAGGCTGAAAAAGAAGGGCTTGATCAAATCTTCATTGATGCAGGATTTGAATGGCGTAACTCAGGATGTAGTGCCTGTCTTGGTATGAATGATGACGTTATTCCTGCAGGAGGCCGTTGTGCATCAACGTCTAACCGTAACTTCGAAGGACGTCAAGGTAACGGTGCTCGAACACATCTTGTAAGTCCAGAAATGGCAGCAGCAGCTGCGATACATGGCCATTTTATTGATGTACGTGAACTACAAGGAATTCTAAACTAAGGGGGAAGACCAACATGGAAGCTATTCAAAGACATGAGGGTCTCGTATACCCTCTAAACCGTACGAACGTAGATACAGATCAAATTATTCCAAAACAATTTTTGAAACGAATTGAACGCACTGGTTTTGGAGAATTCGTTTTTTATAATTGGAGATTTGATGATGATGGTAATATTCGCGAAGACTTTGATTTGAATCACGAAAAATATAAAGGCGCTTCAGTTCTTTTAGCTGGAGAGAACTTTGGATGTGGTTCATCACGTGAACACGCACCATGGGCTCTATTAGATTATGGATTTAAAGTCATTATCGCGCCAAGCTTTGCAGATATTTTCTATAATAATGCTATGAAAAATGGTATCATTGTAATTGAAATGGAAGAAAATATTTTACAAGAATGGATGGATCGTTCAGAAAAAGGAACTTTAAGACTTGATGTCGATCTTGAAAAACAAATCATTCTTGACGAAGAAGAGAATAAAACAGTATCTTTCAATATCCCAGGTCACCATAAAGAAAAACTATTAAATGGTTGGGATGATATTGCGATTACGTTTCAACTAGCAGACGAAATCGAAGCTTATGAGAAAAAACTAGGAAAGTAATTCACTTTATAAAAGAAACCGGATTAGCTGAAATGTGAGGAGTGTGAAACCATTGGGGATTGCTTAACGGGAGAAAAAATTCATGTGGCGTTAGAACGCTTAACTCCCATCGTTCATAGAACACCATTGATCACATCAACGACTACGAATAATATTGTAGGCAAGCATGTCTATTTCAAAATGGAAAACCAACAAAAAACAGGTGCTTTTAAATTTAGAGGTGCCAGTTTTAAATTAATGCAGCTCACCCCTGAACAGTTAGAAAGAGGGGTGATTACGGCATCAGCTGGTAACCATGCGCAAGGTGTCGCACATGCCTCTGCTAAGCTAGGTGTAGATGCTACCATCTTTATGGCAGAAAGCACACCACTTGCTAAAATTGAAGCAACGAAGAATTATGGAGCGAATGTTGTCTTAACGGGAGAAACATTCCAAGAGGCATTAGAAGCTTCCTTACAAAAACAAAAGGAAACGGGTGCGGTTTACGTCCATCCTTTTGATGACTATGATATTATGGCTGGTCAAGGTACAATAGCGATGGAGATGTTAAAGCAAGAAGACCGATTAGATACGATTCTCGTTCCAATTGGTGGGGGAGGTCTCATCAGTGGAATGGCTGTTGCAGCAAAGTATGTAAACCGTAATATTCGAATTATTGGAGTACAGTCTGAATCAGCCAATGCAATGTACCAAAGCTTTCATAGTAATTCTGTTTATCAAACAAATACTGTAGATACGATTGCTGAAGGGATTGCAGTAAAAACACCAGGAAAATATACGTTGCCGGTGATTCGGAAATATGTAGATGATATTATAACCGTGTCTGATGAAGATATTGCTTCTTCTATTTTATATATGCTTGAGCGTAATAAAACCCTTATGGAAGGGGCAGGTGCAGCAACACTCGCAGCTTTATTTGCACACGGCCATAAAATTAAATCTAGACATTGCGGCATCGTCGTAAGTGGTGGGAATATGGATATTAGTGCAATGCCAATGATTCAACGATTAGCTGAAGAGAAGAAGTATTCTCCAGCATAATAAAACCGGTTCGAATGATTAGAATAAGAGTCGTTCTCAAACTTGAATGAGAACGACTCTTTTTTTAATGAACTGATGTATACATATTTAAAAAAGCTAGGAACGTCAATGACATTCCTAGCTTTTTATTATTTCTTATCTTGATCATCTTTACCGTAGAAGTATTTAGAAGTATCGGTTGGCTTCCAATCCTTCGTAGGTTCATAGAATCTTAGTAAATCTCCGTATAGAACCTTATCAGACAGTTCTAGTTCACGATGGACGGTTTCTTTGAGATCTTTCATTTCTTTCGTAGGTTTCTCAATTTTCTCACCGGTATCATTGTCATAATAGACATCTTTGATATAACTATATTTTGGTGTAATAAAGTCACCGTTTCTAAATGGTACAAAGTTTTTATGTTCTTTAGAGAAAATGTCTGTACCGAATAGAATATATGGTTTCGCGTCAATCCCTTGTAAATGAAGCATTGTCGGAACAATATCCATTTGTCCAGCGTATTCTTTCACTGTTCCTTTACCTTCTACGCCTGGAACTTTAATTAACAATGGAACACGTTGTAACTGTGCTTGTTTGAAGTCTGTAATGTCTTCATCTAACAGTTCTGACATTGCACGATTATGATTATCAGAGATACCATAATGGTCACCATAAATATAGATTAATGAATCATCATATAATCCAGATTTCTTCAGGTCTTTGAAGAATTGTTCTAAGGATTCATCCAAATAACGTGCTGTTTGGAAATAACGGTCAACTGAAGGGTCTCCAGTTTTCGCCGGCTCAATGGATGCGTCATCCTCATCGATTAGATAAGGGTGATGGTGCGTTAATGTCATCATATGAGCATAAAATGGTTGATCGAGTGATTCAAGTAAAGGTATAGATTCTTTAAAGAATGGTTTGTCCTTCAAGCCATAGTTGATGACTTTATCTTCACTCATATCGTAATAACTAGAATCAAAGAATTCATCGATTCCTAAATGTTTATACACTTCATCTCTGTTCCAGAATGACTTGTTGTCACCGTGTAATACAGCCGATGTATAACCACCTTTTTGATGAAGGATAGAAGGTAATGCTTGATATGTGTTATTACCTTTGGTTACAAATGCTGCACCTTGTGGCAAGCCGTATAGAGAGTTATCTAGAATATGCTCGGCATCTGCTGTTTTACCTTGTTCTGTTTGATGGAAGAAGTTTTCATAGTACGTGAAATTTTGTTTTTGATCGTGTACTAACGAGTTGATAAATGGTGTGACTTCCTCACCATCAAGCTTATAATCAATTAAAAACGATTGGAACGATTCTAAATGAATCTTAATGATATTCTTACCTTTAGCAGCGCCAAACATTTCATCATCTGGTTTTGCGTATTTGTTTTTTGTGTAGTTTTCTACTTCTGTAATATCACTACTATCAGCTAAAACACGTTGTGTGGATGTTTTAACGTTTTGGATTGCATCATAGATGGCAAAGTTATATGCACCTAGATACTTCACAATGTAGTTACGGTCAAATGTACGTTTTAACAGTTGAGGACGATCAATCTCTGCCAAACTTAAGTTGACGGTAAAGAAGATCACGCCACCTGTTAAAATTAGGAATGGTTTACGTAATTGAATACGTTCGTTTGACCAGTATCCACGTGTTTTAATAAATAATGCGATTAAGATGACTAAATCGACGATATACAATAGGTCATGCCATGTTGCTAAATCGACAATACTGCCACCTAAACTACCGAAGTTAGACGTTTGAGTTAATGTTGGTAGTGTAATAAAGTCACTGTTGAAACGATAGAATACGACGTTTGCGTATAAGAAAAATGTCATTAAGCTATCTATTACGATAATCCAAATCCCTGCTCGTTTTCCTTTAGCAAATAGTGCTAACCCTAGGAAAATTAACATCGAGCTTAGCGGGTTTAATATCAAGAGAAATTGTTGCATGCTATTATTTATATCAAGATTGAATTCAAATTGATAGATTAGATACGATTTAATCCATAGCATGATAACCGCTATGAAAAAGAAACCCATCTTTGAAGATAGCATTTTCTTCATTCAATACTCACCTCATGTAGTTGCGTATATTAAATTTTTTCTAAGTATTAATTTTACCTAATTTATATATATAATGCAAGTTCTATAAAAATGACACATTTAAAAACCAGACTGCAAAAGAGTATTTCACAGTCTGGTTTTTGTTGAATTAATGCGTTTTATTTTGTGCCGCAGCATAACTGTTCATAATGATTTGCATATCTTCTTCCTTTAATTGGGGAACTTGGTAATATTGATTTTTATTTTGATACAGGAAGATTTCATATGCCATTTCAATTAGATTCGGGATACTGTCAGCAAAAAGTCTACGTAACACTGGGTTTGTGACTTCCATAGCCGTCATCGTAAATCCTGAAGCTGCTGCTTTAATATTCCCCATCATAAAGCCAGAGATACATTCATCATTAATGTCCTGTACACTTTTGGCCGGAGATTTTGGTTGTGTCTCCTTCATGCCGTATAAAACAGAGTTTCCTTCATTCATTTCATACGTTTTAGTTGGCACCTTCGGATCCTGCCCAGACTGGAATGTATCAATAATAGTATTGTACATTTCGGTAATCGCAGTCGTTTGTCTTTGTAGAATAGCCTTTAGCCTCGTATCTTGAATATATTGTTCATACAATTTCCCGTGTTCAATACATCCAACGAGTGAATTGATGGCTTCGTGTGCATCAAACATTTCGTGACCACCATGATTTTTAGCAGCTGGCATTTGATTAGACATTTGGAATTGTCCTTGTTGATTTTGATTTTGCAAAACATTCGGCCTCCTGTTTCAAATTGATCTCATGGATCATTTCTTAATATGGCTTGAATGTTTTAAAATTATGCATGTTAGATTAGTGAGAAGGGTTGTCTTGTTCATTTGTTAAAAAGGCAATAATGGCAAACAATACAAAACTAAGCAGCATAATTGAACCACCTACAATGAAAAACACTGTATTTACCGCATCTGGCATGTCAAATGGTCTAACGTAATAAAGCCACATTCCGACAGTTAGACCGACTGCGCCGATAATGGCTGTGGCTACATGGATTGTAGCTAGCATACTCTTTTTCGTATAGAACAATTTATAAAAAGCTGCCCAAGCGAATAAAGTAAGCCAACCTACGACAAGAATATGAGCATGAACAGATTTAAACGCAATACTGCCAGCACCAGCCATATGAGAACCAAGAAAGGCACCAAATAAACCGAATAATGCTGCAAAACGTAATAATACTTTACTATATGAATTCAATTAAAAAAGCTCCTTTCAGTACTTGATAAGATTAGTTAAACAAATGTTTATGAACAGAAGATGAACAAGTGTTAACAACTAAAAAAGCCACGTGTATGTATGTTTATCTAGATGTGTAACGGGAACATAAAATACTGTAGATGTAAGCACGTGTGATGCGTTACGGTTACTTTGAAAGGAGAGACTTGTTTATGACAGAGAAAAACAATCGTTCAAATATGGAATCAGTTCCTCATCCGATTGACGGAGATAAAGGGGCAACAGATGTCGGACCAAGAGATGTCGTAAGAGACAAACAAAACCCTGATATGTTTATATCTCCACGTACGGATTCAGGCACTGTCGATAATTTGAAATTCTCATTTTCAGATACTCATCGTCGTATGGAGCATGGTGGCTGGTCACGCGAAGTGACAATTCGTGAACTACCTGTTTCGGACACATTAGCTGCAGTAAATATGCGTTTAACACCAGGTGGAGTACGTGAACTACACTGGCATAAAGAGGCTGAATGGGCGTATATGCTCGACGGAAGAGCCCGTATCACTGCAATTGATGGAAAAGGACGTTCCTTTATTGACGATGTTGAGGAAGGAGATTTATGGTATTTCCCTTCCGGCATTCCACATTCAATTGTTGGATTAGAAGAAGGTGCTGAGTTTATTCTCGTCTTTGATGATGGACGTTTCTCTGAAAACAGTACATTTTCAATTTCGGATTGGTTTGCCCATACACCAAAAGATGTACTGGCTAAAAACTTTGGTGTGAATGAATCAGCCTTCGATCATATTCCAGATGGAGAACGCTATATGTATCAAGGTAAAGTGCCGGGTCCGATTGAAAGTGAAAAGCCACATGATTTAAATGAACCGGTGCCGAATCCATTTAGCTTTAAGTTGTTGGAAGAAACACCTATTAAAACAAATGGTGGTCAAGTTCGTATTGCTGATTCGAATAATTTTAAAGCTTCGACTACGATTGCTTCAGCTCTCGTAGAAGTCGAGCCGGGTGGTGTACGTGAGCTACATTGGCATCCAAATGAAGCGGAATGGCAATATTACATTCAAGGTGAAGCGCGTATGACAGTGTTTGGTGCGGAAGGTCACGCCCGCACATTTAATTACCGAGAAGGGGATGTTGGTTACGTTCCGTTCATGTTCGGTCATTATGTAGAAAACACGGGTGATGAACCGCTAATTTTCTTAGAAATGTTTAGAAGTGATCATTTTGATGATATTTCACTTAATCAGTGGATGAGTCAGACACCACCAGAATTTGTTAAAGAACACTTGCATGTAGATGATGATTTCATGAATAAAGCGTTACACAATGATAAACGACCAAATGTTAAATATAAATATTCTGGTTATCGAGGAGACTGATAAGTATCAGTCTTCTTTTTAGTTTTGATAATTGTCAATCAGTGTATCTAATCGATTTTCTAATTGATCTAAGTGAATAATACGCGCCTCACGTATAAATTCTTTCCCTTCTATATAAAACATCAAGACAGGAACGGTGAAAATGGAGAAATGTCCAGCTATTTTCTCTGTGTGATGATTCATTTCAATATGGGCTAATTCAACATCAGGATATTTTTCTAGTAATGATACGATTTGTGGCCAAAGTCCTGTACATACACTGCAATCTGGTCTAGAAAAGTATACAAAAGCCAAAGATTTGTGTTGAATAAAGGCCTCGATGTCTTCCAATGTTTCTAATTCCTCAATAGGTTTCATGTTCAATTCACCTTTCTCTTGTAGAAAAGTATGATTAATTCAAGTTTAACAGAAGAACGGAAAAACATGTGAAATTTGAATTGGAAAAATTGGATATAAAAAAAGCCTGAGACAAGAAAAGCTATATATTGTCTCAAGCCAGGCTAAACATATTAATTTGAAGTAAGTAGGTCTTTTAATGAAAAGTCTACTTCTGTATCTTCTTGTTCCTCAACGCCTTTCATATATTTGATACGGCGTTGTGCAGAAGCGGCACTTACTTGTTCATCGGCATGGTAAGATGATCGCACAAGTGGACCAGCTTCACAGTGGCGGAAGCCTTTTTTCAATGCGATTTCTTTTAATTCCGCAAACTCATCTGGGTGATAATAACGTTCGACATTCAAATGTTTTTTCGTTGGTTGTAAATATTGGCCAATTGCCATGATATCAACGTTATTCGCTAATAAATCATCCATTGTTTCTAAGATTTCTTCTTTCGTTTCACCAAGACCTAGCATCATACTCGATTTCGTTGGCACATCAGGAGCAATTTCCTTAACGCGACGCAGTAACTCCAACGAACGATCATACATCGCAATCGCCCGAACGCGTTTTGTTAAACGTCGTACTGTCTCAATATTATGGTTGAAAATATCTGGTTTTCCACTCATTAATGCATAAAGGCTTTCATAATCGCCTTTCATATCTGATGGAAGAATTTCCACAGTTGTACCTGGATTCTTTCGACGAATCGCTCGAACGGTTTCTGCAAAAACAGAAGCGCCTCCATCTTTTAAATCATCGCGAGCTACGGCTGTAACAACAGCATGACGTAGGCCCATGATTTGGACAGAGTCTGCAACACGTTCTGGTTCGCCCCAGTCCAGTTCGTTAGGCATACCTGTTGCAACGGCACAGAAACGACAACCGCGCGTACAAACGCGTCCTAAAATCATAAATGTTGCTGTTTGTCTTTCACTCCAACATTCGTGAATATTGGGACATCGTGCCTCTTCACATACGGTGTTCAGTTTCTTTTCACGCATCAGTTTTTTAAGACCCGTAAATGATTTAGTTGTATTAATTTTTATCTTTAACCATTCAGGTTTACGTACATATTCTTGTTTTTTCTTTGTTTTATCTGTTTGCTTCACCAATATGAGCACGCTCCTTTTTTAACATATAGTTCCAGCTGTTTGAACGATATTTATCGTTAGCAAGTTGACTCACTTCTTGCCAGTCGGCATCTGTTAAAACAAGTGGCTCTGTATCAATGTGCAAGCCGGTTTTGAAACCTTTTAAAAATGCATCGACTAACATTTCATATGTATGAGATTGATTTGTAATTGAGTCAATACTGATGGCTTTTTTGGAGAAATTTCTTTGTTGACGATTTCTTAAGGCATCTGATGAGAATTTGAACATATCAAATAGCATGTCTTCATTTATGTTCATTGGGATGGATCCATGTTGAAGCAATACACCATCCTTACGTGTTTGGGCATTTCCTGATATTTTTTTGCCGTCGACAATCATTTCGTAGTAGGCTGTTTTTTCGAAACAAACTGCCGAACGATCCTTCAGCATTTGGCGTTCTGGAATTGCATAGTTCACATCAATACCAAGTTCTTTATACCCTTCAAGAACACCTTTTGATAAAATGTAATACGCTTCGGTTACGGATTGTGGAATTTGCGGGTGGGATTCTTTGATGACAATACTGTACGTTAATTCATCGTCGTGTAAGACGGCACTTCCACCAGTTAAACGTCTGACAAAATCTGCATTATGCTTGGTGATTCCATCGAAGTTGATGGTCTTTTTGGTCTTTTGGAATTGGCCAATGGTTAGAGAAGGTTTGGACCAACCATAGAAGCGTAGGGTCGGTGGGATTTTTCCTTCGCTATGCCAGTTTAATAGACATTCGTCTAAGGCCATGTTTGTTGCAGCGTCATGGTGTCCACTATTGATAAATTTCCAAGTTTCTTGCACCATGCTCACCTCCAATAGTTGATGTGATGAAGAATGGTACTAAAAATACAATAATATATCGGTGAATAGCTTGATTTTACGATGAAAACACTCGTTCACCTATTATATTATGACTGAACCAATTTTTAGTATATTCAGCATAACAACAATATTCTGTAAAGTAAAGACAAGTCGGTTACTTAAATTTTGAAGTTTTGCAAGGCTATGTTTAAGAAGTACAATACTTGTTAAACATATAAAGAGGAGGGATAATATGTTTTCCTTCATTTTCTTAAATGGACCTATTCGAATCGTACTCGGAGTTGTTGTGTTAATTGTGCTCATCGTCATTTTAACTCGTTTTAATCGTCGCAAACATCCATCGAAAAGTTCGCTCGACATATTAGAGGAACGTCTTGAACGAGGGGAAATATCACAAGCCGAATATGATGAAGCGAAACAACGACAAGGAAAAGAATAAGTAAAGAGCATAAACTTGAATACTGGTGAAAATAAATTGAAGTTGTCGTCTATTTAAGCATTATAAAAGCACTGCATATACCATTTTGATAATGGCTTAAGCAGTGCTTTGTTTATACTTTTAAGTT
The DNA here is from genome assembly GCA_018711205.1 of Candidatus Avamphibacillus intestinigallinarum. Lineage (GTDB taxonomy): Bacteria > Bacillota > Bacilli > Bacillales > Amphibacillaceae > Avamphibacillus > Avamphibacillus intestinigallinarum. Next base: position 18,116 of record DVIO01000140.1, read on the forward strand.
GTTATATTTAATATAGTATAATTGCATTCAAAATTTAGAAAGCATACTTCTATGATTATTAATTTTTTAAAAGTAATTCATATTCGTCCATTTAGCCAAAAGTTGATCTTCATAAAAAGTTATATTTGTTGAATGATTATCTTCTAAGTGTTGCAATAATGTCTTGCTCAATTTGATTATTTGCTGATTGGACCATGCCTGGAACTAAAAATAAATCAACAAACAACCAGATACCAACAATAATAAGTGGAACAAAACCAACAACAAATAAAATAGTCATCCAGCCAATAATAGTTAAAATAAGTTGTGCCGCAGCTGTTCCACTTTTACCAAGATAAAAGCGATGAATGCCAAGTGACCCAAGAAATAATAATAAAATATACGATAATAATGTACTTTTTCCCTTGTTAGTTAATTCAGAGCTAACAAGGATTCGTTCTTCATTTGTTAAATTCATATAAAAACTCCTTTTCTGTTAAATTTTATGTACAAATTAGCCGGATTTTGTACAATTGTAACTATTATGAGCAAGCCTTTTGACCTCATTGCATGAATATTGGACTATTTATTATTGTAGCAGACTTCTATAATGAATGGATGATATTATGATCATTTTCAATTAGAATTATAGAGTTCGTTATGAGGGTCGAATACTTTCTTGAATAAATGCTTTGATGTCGTCTGTTTTTTGTTCATGGAAGAGCCGAACAATTGAGCTCCCGACAATGACGCCGTCACAGGAAGCACCTAACGTTTTAGCTTGCTCACTATTAGAAACTCCGAAACCAGCCAATACAGGAACATTTGCAAACGTTTTAAGTGACTGTAAATATGTATCGATATGATCGACATATGTTGCTCGTTCGCCAGTTGTGCCGGTTACAGATACTGCATATAAGAAGCCTTCTGAACGTTCGGCTATCTGTTTGAGTCTGTCCTCTGGGCTTGTTAAGGCTGCAAGACGGATAAAGGCAATATCTTGTTTCGTTGTTTCTACTGCAATATCCTGTTCTTCCTCCATGGGAACATCTGGAATAATGACACCATCAACGCCAGCTTGTTTACAAGCTTCAAAAAAATTAGCAATCCCAAATTTATAAATTGGGTTGATATACGTCATCAACACAATCGGGACAGTTCTGCTATCTTTTTTACGTTCTAATACGTCTAATATCTTTTTTAAAGTTGTGCCGCTTTTGCGAGCGCGGATCCCAGCTTCTTGAATAACGGGTCCATCAGCAACTGGATCAGAGAAGGGGATACCAAGTTCAATTGCTGCTACACCTGCGTCATCTAAAAATTGAATGCGTTCTTCGAGATTTTCTAAACCGCCATCACCCGCCATAATATAAGGGATGAATAATTTCTCGTTTGCAGCTAATTTCTTCTGTAAATGATTAGATAACTTTTGTTTGCCCATAAATTAATTCCCCTCCAATGCTTCTTTGACTTGTTCCACATCTTTATCTCCACGTCCGGATAAACAAATGACAAGTGTTTCATCTTGTTTCATATCTTTTGCCAATTTTATAGCATACGCTACCGCATGCGAACTTTCTAAAGCGGGGATAATCCCCTCTGTTTTCGATAACAATTGGAATGCCTCGAGTGCTTCTTGATCTGTAATCGATGAATAATGAACACGACCGATCTCATGTAGATGGCTATGTTCTGGTCCAACCCCTGGGTAATCAAGCCCTGCTGAAATGGAAACTGCTTCTTGAATTTGTCCATCATCATTCTGAAGTAGATAAGTCATCGTTCCATGTAATACGCCAATATCTCCTGCCGTTAAAGTAGCAGCATGTTCATTTGATTCCACGCCGTTTCCACCAGCTTCGACGCCGTATAATTGAACAGTTGTATCTTCTATGAAGGGATAAAACATACCAGCTGCATTGCTTCCACCACCCACACAAGCCACGACTGCATTAGGTAATTTGCCTGTTTGTGCTTTTATTTGTGCTTTTGTTTCTTCGCCAATTGTCGCTTGAAGGTCTCGCACAATTTTCGGGAATGGATGCGGACCTACGACAGAACCAAGAATATAATGGGTATCTTCAACATGACTCACCCAGTAACGTAACGCTTCATTGACCGCGTCTTTTAAGGTTCCGCTTCCTCCAGAAACACTTTCTACTTTAGCGCCAAGTAGTTCCATTCGAAAGACATTTAGTTTCTGTCTACGAATATCTTCTTCGCCCATAAATACGATACATTCTAGACCGAGTAACGCACAAACTGTCGCAGTGGCTACGCCATGTTGGCCAGCTCCTGTTTCAGCAACGACTTTCTTTTTGCCCATTCGCAATGTAAGCAATGCTTGGCCAATTGTGTTGTTAATTTTATGTGCACCAGTATGATTGAGATCTTCACGTTTTAGATAAATGTGCGCGCCACCAATCTTCTCGGATAGGTTTTTCGCATGAAATAGAGGGGTTTCACGACCAACGTATTGTTTGGCATAATAATCAATGTCTTCTAAAAATGATGGATCTTGTATAGCTTCTTCGTATGCCTTTTCAAGCTCGATAAGTGCAGGCATTAATAACTCTGGGACATATTTTCCACCAAATGTGCCATAGCGACCATTTGCGTCAGGTTTTGTATAGGTTGACATATGGATCTTCCTTTCTCGTTATATATTTAAGACGACTTCGCTTGTTTGATAAAGGTCTCGATTAATGTATGATCTTTTTTGCCTTCTCTTTCGACACCACTAGACACATCGACTCCAACAGGTAAAAGACGTTGGATTGCAGTTTGGACATTATGAGAATTGAGACCACCAGCTAGTATAATTTTATTTCGATCAATCGGTAAATGCTCGGCTAAGTCCCAATTAAATGTTGTACCGTTTCCACCGCGATTCCCACCTATAGGACTGTCTAAAATATAATAGGTAGCAGGAAAATCTTGAATGGTTGGTAGCGTTTCTTCTGTAACTGGGAAAGCTTTAATGATTTCATAAGGTAGGGCGCGAGCAATTTCCGCAGATTCATCTCCATGTAACTGAATATAATGAAGCCCACATGTTTCGGCAGTAGCTTTCATCTCATCTATCGTTTCATTTACAAATACACCAACAGTTTTAACGTGACTGGGTAATGTTGAGATCATCTCACGTGCTTGTGCTTTTGTCACTTGTCTTTTACTGGGGGCAAATACAAACCCGAGTAAATCTGCACCAGCTTCTACTGCGGCATGAGCTGCAGCACGCGTTTGAATACCGCATATTTTAACGAGCATAACGATGATATCCTTTCTGTGTCGTGAAAGGAACTTGTAAACGTTGGAACGCTTCTGTTAAAGAGTCTGCTCTCATTAATGTTTCGCCGATTAGAATGGCATCTGCTCCAAGAGATTCCACCTCAATGACATCCTCGCGCGATTGAATACCACTTTCACTAATTAAAATGGTTTCGTCATTGGTTACTAAATTTGCAAGCCTTCCCGTGTTTTTTAAATCGACTGCAAATGTTTTTAAATCGCGATTGTTTATACCGATAATCGTAGGATCGAGTTTGATAGCTTGTTTCATTTCGTCCTCATTATGCACTTCAACTAATACTTCCAAGCCTGCTTCTTTTGCATACGTGTATAAAGACTGTAATGTAGACAAGTCAAGTGCCGTGACAATCAGTAAAATCATGCTCGCACCATAAGCTTTGGCGACATCGATTTGTATGGGATCAATGATAAAGTCCTTGCAGAGCACAGGAACATCGACATGCTCGGCGACAGCTTTTAAATCGTCCATTGAACCTTTGAAAAATGTTTCATCGGTTAAAACGGATATAGCTTGCGCTCCGTTTGTCACATATGCTTCTGCTTGCTGAACAGGGTTAACATGTTCATTAATCATGCCTTTTGAAGGAGAGGCACGTTTGATTTCTGAAATGATATTCATATGTGTATCATTTAATGTATTGACAAAAGAATGAATAGGGATTGTGCGTTTTGGTAAAGTGACACCACGTTTGAATGTAGCGACTTCTTTTTCTTTCTGCTTAATAATTTTATCTAAAATGGTAGACATACTATTTCGCTCCAATTCATCTAATAATTCATATTATTCCATTGTATCAGAAAATTCAATTTGCTTAGTATTTAATGTTTCGCTTGAGCGAGTTGCTTTTGGCTATATTGTACAAGGGTTTCAAGTTGCTCTAGAGCAGCACCAGATGTAATGCTTTCGCGAGCAAGTTCAATGCCTTCTTTGATAGATTGTGCCTTACCACTTGCGAATAAGGCAATGCCTGCATTTAATAGCACCGTATCTAAATAAGCACCGGGTTTAGCGTGTAGCACATCAAGTAAAATATTGGCGTTTTCTTTAGCTGTTCCACCACGAATCGCTTCATTTGGATAAACGGGTAAGCCAACTTCGTTAGGGTGTAGCGTGAATGAAGTGATTTCACCGTCTTCTAAAAGGGTTAAATGGTTTTCTCCTGCGAGTGAAGCTTCATCCATATATTCCGCACCATTTACGACAACTGCACGGCGACGTCCGAGTTTTCTAAGTGACTCGGCTAAGACGGTTAGCATATCGCGACGGTAAACACCGAGTAGCTGTGCATCTAGTTTAACCGGATTTGTAAGTGGTCCGATGACGTTCATAATAGTTGGTAAGCCAAGCTCTTGTCTCACTTGCATAAAATGTTTTAGTTTAGCATGAATATGTGGCGCATATAAGAAAACAATATTATTCTCGGTTAAAATGTCTTCAACTTCTTTAGCTGAAAAGGTTAACGATACGCCTAAATGTTCTAGCACATCTGCACTACCAGTTTTTGAAGAAATGCTCCGATTGCCATGCTTAGCAACCGGTACACCAGCACCAGCAATGACGAATGCTGCAGTTGTACTAATATTAAAGCTATTAGATTGGTCTCCACCTGTACCACAATTGTCCATTATGTTTGACAGACCTTCAGGTTGAATCGCCGATTGTGCCCGAATGACCTCAGCGAGACCAGAAATTTCTGAAGCAGTTTCTCCTTTCATACGTAATGCTGTTAGAAAGGCAGAGATTTCTGTGTTTGTGACATCAGGATGAAAACAAGCTTCAGTTGCAGAAATCATTTCTTCAACTGTTAAGTCCGTTCCTTTTATAACTTTCTCAATATATTGTTTCATTGTGCATGCTCCTTCCTACTGTTAATTTCTTCAAAGAAATGTTCTAGCATATGTTGACCCGTTTCGGTTCCAATTGATTCGGGATGAAATTGTAAACCATATACCGGAAAGTCTTTATACTGAATACTCATAATTTCTGAATCATCAAGTGATTTTGCTAACACTTTAAATTCAAGTGGTAAACTTGCTTCATCCACGACGTATGAATGATAACGCATCACGTTAAGTGGTTGGGATAAATAGCTAAACGGTCCAATGCCTTTATGCGTAATGGCTGATTGTTTGCCGTGTTTCACTGATTTTGCTTTCTTAATTGTTGCGCCAAGTGCTTTAGCAATCACTTGGTGACCAAGACAAATGCCTAAGATTGGAATAGATGTATAAAGCTCTTTAATAAGTTCTGTACAAATCCCGCTGTCTTCTGGTAGACCAGGACCAGGGGAGATGATAATGGCTTCTGGATGTAATGCTTTAATGTCTTCTACTGTGATTGCGTCGTTACGAACGACTCGGATATCTTTTTGTAACTCGCCAATCATTTGGTAAATGTTATATGTGAATGAATCGTAATTATCAATTAATAAAATCAATTTTGTTAACCTCCATTAGCGAACGTGCTTTATGCAGTGTTTCCTCATATTCTTTCGTTGGATCAGAGTCGTACACAATTCCAGCGCCTGCTTGTAAATAAGCTTGATTTTCTTTGATGATAAGTGAACGTATCGCTAGTGCCATATTTAAATCTCGGTTAAATCCGATATAGCCAATGCCACCTGCATATGTGCCGCGTTTTTTATGTTCAAGTTCTTGAATGATTTGCATGGCGCGTATTTTAGGAGCACCTGACACTGTACCAGCTGGCAAGCATGAGATTAGAGCATCGATACTTGTTTGATCAGCCGCTAATGTTCCAGATACTTCAGAGACAAGGTGCATGACATGTTCATATTTTTCTATTTTCATCAAAGTAGGAATGGAAATAGATCCAATTTCAGATACTTTACTGAGATCATTTCGTCCTAAATCAATCAGCATGCGATGTTCAGCGATTTCTTTTTCATCTTCTAACAGTTCTTTCATAAGCGCTTCGTCTTCCTCTGGATTACGTCCCCGCGGTCGTGTACCTGCAATGGGATTGGTAATAATTTCTCTACCCTTCGTTTGAAGTAGGCTTTCGGGAGAAGCGCCTAATACAACATAATCTACGAAATCAACATAGAACATATAAGGTGATGGATTGACTTTTCTTAATTTTCGGTAAAATGAGAATGGATCTCCGTCAAATGTTGCCTGCATCCGTTGGGATAGGACAACTTGGAAAATATCACCTTGGTGAATATATTCTTTTGCTTTTTTAACGTTTTCTTCAAAAGCTTCTTTGGTTAATTCAGGTTGGAAATCCGATGCCTCTAAATGTCCGGTTTCTTTCGGTTGCTGTTTTAATATATCTTGTAAGGATTGTAATCGTTCATCGAGAACAGATTCCGGTTCGTCAAATGGATTGATCACGACACAATAAACAGATTCTTCTTTATGGTTATACACGAAAAAGTTTCGGTAGAGCATTAAATGCACATCAGGCATTTGGAGCGGATCATCATTACGTGATCCAATGGTTTCAAATTGATCGATGGTATCATATCCGATATAACCAATGGCGCCTCCGGTAAATGGAACGGGAATCGTTGGATCAAGTACGGGTAAATGTTTCTCTGTAAAAAGCAATGGGTTTTCATTTACGACTTTTGTCTCATTGGTTAAATGTGAAATGAAGGTCGTTTCATGTTCGTGACCGATAATTTCTTCATATGGATCAGAACCAATGAATGAGAACTTACCTTTTTTCTCATGGGGAAGTGAACTTTCAAGTAAGAATTTTTTCTCTCCTGTTAGTCTTTGAAAAATACTAATGGGTGTAAGCATATCGGCGTTGATTTCAATAAATTTATAAGAAACATATTGTCGGTTCATGGTCATTCATCCTTTCAAAAGTTTAGATTTATATATAAAAAAACTCCATAAATAACAAAAAAGGTTATTTATGGAGGACGAGTAGATACCCGCGGTGCCACCTCGGTTGAAGAGAACAGATTCTTCCAACTTTACTAAGATACAGGATGCATATCCGATATCCGTTCCCGTTAACGGGGGAAACCGTATCTTCCTACTGATTATTCAGAAGATCTCTCTCAAGTCCATTCAATTTACAGATACGTGCTAGAATCTCACCATTTTCTAGCTCTCTTTAACGTAAGGATGTAAATGTACTACTCTTGATCAATGATGTAAATGATTTAATTTTAAGATACAAAAAAGTCCCTCTCCTAAAAATTAAAAGGACGAGGGACCCGTGGTGCCACCTTTATTAACTATATACATAGTTCACTTTGGCCATATGATATATAAATCATATGAAACCCTGATAACGATAGGGATTCGCCAAAGCCTACTAAAATCATATCCGTTCGGTTTGGATGCTCAGAAGTCCATTCGGTTTACTCCGTAACTGATTTTCACCAACCATCAGCTCTCTAACCTACGAAAGAAAACGTACTACTCTTCGTCCATGCATCTAATATTTATTTAGATTATAGCTATCATAAAAGAATCCAATTTAAATGTCAAGGATATTTCTAAATAAAAATCAAAGGGGATAAGTTGTTAATTTTTCTCTTGGATTGATTCGTTTACGTTCATCAGCCTCGGCTTCATAAGCGGCTGTATCAAAATAGCCAAGATGAATGAAGCCAACAATCTTCTCGTCATCTGCAACGTGTAGCTTTTTGCGTACTTGTTCGTCATAGATATGCGGATTGGTTTTCCAGCAAACGCCTAAACCTTCAGTCCACGCAAGTAGCGAAAAGTTATGGAGTAAGCTTGCCATTGCGCCAAAGTTTTCATCCCATTGTTTTTGTTTTTCAGGCGCTTGCATAATTGCAATTAAAAACGCGTTGGGTTCATTTAAATACGCTTCACGATTTTCCTGCATATGTTCTGGATATGTACTCGCAATATCGCGTGCAAATTCAGATTTATCCTCTGGACTGACAAAAATAAAACGCCAAGGTTCACGTTTGCCGTGTGTCGGTGCCCAGACAGCATCGTCTAATAATGAAAGTACGGTTTCCTTTGTGACTGGTTTATCGAGATAATGATCTTTTACCGAACGACGTGCACGAATCACTTGTTTTAATTCATTTTGTATGGTCATCTAAGTTACTCCTTTTTATCATTTTACTTCAATTGTATGTGAAGTCCTGTATTGAATGCAACTATTCACTAAATGTCGACATGAGGATTTAAATATTTTTAAAAAAGCATTGCATTCAAGGACGTAAAGGTGAATAATTAACTGTAAAGACAAACATAAAGACAGATAGTTGTTTTATTCGACACTTCATGTCAAAAGCATAAAGAATTGTTAGGGGGAAATAAGCATGCGAGAATTTCTAAAGAGAAAACAGGTTATCATATCATTTCATACATATTTCATAACGGCATTAAGTTATATGGCACTTGGATTGTTTTCATCATTAATCATCGGTCTCATTATGAAAACTGTGGGGGAGCAAGCTGTTCATTTTGGTGTAACCCAGCTGAATTTTTTAACGGAGATGGGTTCATTCGCAATGGAAACGAAAATCATGGGTGGGGCTATTGGTATTGCGATTGCCTATGGATTAAAAGCACCGCCACTTGTATTGTTTTCTAGTTTATTTGCAGGTGCGTTTGGTGCTGAATTAGGCGGACCTGTTGGAAGTTATGTAGCCGCACTATTTGCAACTGAATTTGGGAAACTGGTCTATCAAACAACGAGAGTTGATATTATTGTAACGCCGTTTGTTACGATATTAGTCGGTTTTACAACCGCGAAATTCATCGGCCCGCCAATTGACACATTTTTAACGTGGTTTGGTGAAATCATTAATTGGTCAACGATGCAACGACCGTTTATTATGGGGATTCTTGTTGCCGTCCTAATGGGGCTTGCGTTAACAGCTCCAATATCCAGTGTTGCGATTGCATTAATGCTCGGTTTAGATGGCTTGGCAGCAGGTGCTGCGACAATTGGATGTTCAGCACAAATGATTGGTTTTGCTGTTTCAAGTTATCGTGATAATGGGATTGGTGGATTTTTTGCACAAGGCATTGGAACTTCGATGTTACAAGTTGCCAATATACTAAAAAAACCGATTATTCTCATACCACCAACGATAGCTGGAGCGGTACTAGCACCGTTTGCAACAATTGTATTTAAAATGACCAACAATCCTGCAGGTGCTGGAATGGGGACAAGTGGTATCGTTGGCCAAATTATGACGTTTGAATCGATGGGATTTTCTCTACAATTATTTGGTTTAATCGTCCTCATGCATATTATTGCTCCAGCGCTCATTAGTTTAGTTCTATCAGAATGGTTTAGAAAGAAGGGGTGGATCCAGCCTGGAGATATGAAAATTATGTATCAGTAAGAAATTTTATCGTTCTTCCTCTTAATTGTGTAAAATAGAGATAGTATAGGTTTTATAATGGAGGAGTTCGTATGACGTTGTATCAACTTTTACTGATTATACATATATTATCTGCAATCATCGGACTTGGGCCAGGATTTGTGATGATTTATTTGGTAACCTATGCTCAAACGATGGAACAGTTACGATACTCATATCAATTACGGCATCGAATCCATATCTTTGTAATGATTGGCGGCGTTGGCATTCTCGTTACAGGTATTTGGATGGGCTTATTGAATCCAGTCTTATTGTCACAAGGATGGTATTTACTTAGTTTAATGCTGTATCTCATTGCGCTTGCCATGGGGCCAGTCGTATTAAAACGACTATCTGCTCCAATTAAACATTTTTTGAGTAAACCAGCAGAGTATGAAGGCATTCCGCAATCTTATAAACAAATGGCAAATAAACTGTTTTTCTATGAACGTATTGAAATGATTATTTTTATCATGATTATTATTTTAATGGTATGGAAACCATTTTAAAACACCGTACCCATGTTTTATATCATGGATACGGTGTTTGTTAATTTGCGCCTAAATATTCTTCAAGCGTAATATCTTTATCGTGGATGACTTTGGCAACATCTTTTCCTACATAGCGAATATGCCAAGGTTCATAACTATAACCAGTAATATCTTCTTTGCCTTTTAAATAACGAATGATAAACCCGTGTTCATGTGCATGGTCACGCACCCATTTACCTTCATCCGTATCTCCAAAGTTCTCCTCAATGGTAAATTGCACGTTTTCTGATGTAATGTCAATCGTTAAGCCAGTTTGATGCTCACTCTCACCAGGTCTTGCACTAATTTGATTTGCTTTTTTTTCACCCATTTGATTGGCATTATTTTTGAAGACTTCAACTTGGCGCTTGTATGAACGGTAACCAGATTGTCCATAAAGTTTATAGCCGTCCTTTTGAGCTGCCTGGAATAAGTCTTCTAAAGCATCAGCCGCTTCTTTACGCATATATTTTTTAGGAATGTCTTCGTCAAATGGGAACGGGACATCAGGAATTTTTAAATCTGGTGGTTCGTACCCATCTGGTAACGCATGATTTTTATTGACGAGTACGAGTTTAGATTTCGGATTTCCTACCTTTAAGACGTGATCTTTATCGGTTGTGATATTTTTTTCAGAAATCCCGGATCCTGGTTCAACTTTAAAAGCATGCTCATTTGCCTTTTTAAGCCATTGCTTTGTCGTATCATCATAAATACCAGTAGCAGCCATTTCGACAGCTTGGCCTTGAAAATCTTTTACGTGTTGAACGGTATCTTGATCGAAAGTACCAGTGGTTTCTAACTCATAGCCTAAGCCAATGAGTGCTTCTTGAAGGTCTTTGACGTCTTGGCCTTTATCACCTTTCTTTAAAGTAGTAGGCGGAAGCTTATTCTGCTCAACTGGCTTTGATACCTCAGTTTCTTCTTTTTCTGCTGTAGAATCTTTTTTAAATGGTTTCATAACATCTTCTTTTGAACAGCCAATTAGAAGAGTCATTATTAAACCTAGTATGATGAGTGATTTTTTAGAAATCATGTCCGCACGCTCCTCTAGTCCATGAGATGTTACGCATCTTTAAATGTTTTGGCGATTTCAATGATAACCTGGGTTGCTTTTTCCATATCATGTAGTGAAGCAAATTCGTATTTGCCGTGGAAATTTTCGCCACCTGTAAATAAATTCGGTGTAGGTAAGCCTTTAAATGATAGTTGGGCACCATCTGTGCCACCACGTATCGGCTCAATAATTGGTGTGATGTTTAACGTGTGCATCGCTTTTTCAGCAACATCTACAATCTGCTTCACCGGTTCGATTTGTTCACGCATGTTGTAATATTGATCTTGCATTTCAAGAGATAGAGTAGCAGTTGGATAACTAGATTTTAAATCGTCTGCAATCGCTTGAACATGTGCTTTTCGATTCGCGAATTGTTGTTTATCAAAATCACGAATAATCAGTTCCACCTCAGCTTGTTCCACATCACCAGAGATGGAAATAATATGATAAAAGCCCTCATAATTCTCAGTGTATTCAGGTGCTTCATTTTTCGGTAACTGATTGATAAATTGAGCCGCGATTT
>DVIO01000141.1 GCA_018711205.1 Candidatus Avamphibacillus intestinigallinarum
AAACTTAATTTAACGTTTACTAAATTACAGAAAACAAAAATAGTAAATGGCTATTTTATGAGAAATATTGACAAAAAATTGTAAACAATTTTACATAATTGTTATAAATATTGTTTAAAAAAAATAAAACAATCAGAAATTTTAAAATAAAGCTAAATATTATGAGAAATATAGTTATAAAATTATCATAATGGGTACTTTAAAAATGAAAGTATGTTAAACTTATACTAAATAAAAAATAAAGTAGGTTAGACAATAAACAATATACGCCTAACCTTTCTATAACTATTGAATACCTTACTCTACATATTTATCCTTCAAGCCATCTGACCCCATTCCCCCGATAATCATTAGTGCCAATGGTAAAAAGTTCATGATGAATTTTGGAAACTTACCTTCTACGAGCAACATTTCAGTCCCGGCAAAGTAATCCAATCCTAATGTAACAAGCTTTACCAGTAACAAAAAGACACCTAATAAAAACAAACTATCGAAAAACGTCTTCCATTTTGGATGTGCCAACTGCTTACTATCTTGAATCACCTTTTCAGTCAATTCTTCATCACTCCTCAATAATTCGTCTATCGTCATACCGAATAAATCACTTAAATCAATGATCACTTCGATACTAGGATAGTTCTTACCAGTTTCCCATTTAGAAACGGATTGACGACTAACATGAATTTTTTCGGATAGTTCCGTTTGGGACCATCCTCTTTTTTCTCGTTCCTGTTTTAACTTTTCGCCAAAAATCATGTTAATCAGCACCTTTCCTCGTTTCCATTATGGTTAGAGTGAATCGATAAAGTAAAGCGAGTTTTGCGCGCACCACGGTGCAACCTGATGTTGCGATATAAAGATACTCTTTTATACTCTCAATAAGTCCATATTTTCTTACTTTATATTCTAGGCACGATAGTTGGATAAAATTTGCCTAATCATAAAAATACACCACATATAAGCATTCAAAACAGAAGCAGGCATAACTCTAACGAAAGAATTATGCCTGCTGATTACGTAAGTCTTCAATTGATCTTTTTTAACATAAAAAATGTTTTCATGTGATGGTTATCTTAGTACAATACCACCATCCGTGATAATAGCTTGTCCCGTAATATAGTCAGATTGATCTGACGCTAAGAATGATACTAGATTGGCAACATCTTCTGGTTCTTGTGATCTTCCTAAAAGAATGCCATCGGTAAATTCTTTAAACGCATCACCTGGTTGCATATGATCGTAATATTTCACCATTTCTGCATCAATACGATCCCACATAGCCGTTCCAGCAACACCAGGACAATATGCATTCACGCGGATATTGTCTGCTGCTAGTTCTTTAGCTGCTGATTGAGTGAATGAGCGTACAGCATGCTTCGTAGCCGAATAAGTCGACAACATTTCATAAGATTCGTGTCCAGCAATACTACAAGCATTGATCACTTTACCTTTTGATTGTTGCTTGATGAATTGCTTAGCAGCTGCCTGCGTTCCAAATACTGTACCATTCACATTAATCGAGAATGCTTTATTTAACTGGTCTTCGTCAACATCCATAAATGGCGTCACGACATCAATACCAGCATTGTTCACAAATACATCGAGTTGTCCAAATGCTTCTACTGCCTGCTCTACCAGATTGAACTGATCCTCTCTTTTGGAAACATCTCCTGTGACCGCAATCACATTCAGACCATCTTTCTTAAATTCCTCTAAAGTCGAATCGACCAATTCTTGATTAATATCATTTAAAACTATATTAAATCCGTCTTTCCCCAGACGATACGCAATACCTTTTCCTAATCCGCCACCTGATCCAGTGACAATTGCTACTTTTGCCATTAAAAATCTCTCCTTTTCAAATGATGCCTTATAATCTGTAGCATTGAGACTTTTATATTATTCCCTTTTATTTACATGGCAAACGTTCACTGAATCAAAATCAATGATCCTCCGCGGAAATATCATATACATGAAGGATTAAATGACAAAATCACTAAATTGGTATTTTCTATTCTTTAATACTGCCCAGTTCATTATGACGTCCTCTTAAGCCAGCAATAACTCTATGATTAAGCTGTATATACGGTTTCAAATCTTTCACAAACAACCAACATTTCTGGCGAAAATTCTTTGCCATACGTCTTTAACCCCTCTTTAAGGAATGCTTCATGAGCTTCCCACCAATATTCATAATCGCCCTCTCCTTCTGCTAAGGCAAAATCCTCTGTTACTTCATTCATTGGCATAACTTCAACAGATTGAATCCGGATCACCGCAACTGGCTCATCCCGACCGTTTAAAATAATATAATATTCTCCTGCTTGAGGGATCGCTTCGTTTTCCAACTCATAAAACACATACCCTGAGGTCGTAGCTGTTTTCTTTCCTTCCATCACTAAATCAGCTAACCAATCGGCTGAAGCACCAAATTGAAAAGCATCTTTATATGCTATGTCTTCCTTATGATTTGCAATGCAAAAGTCATCCCAAAATTGTTGTATTTTATCCATACGTGATCTCCTTCTTCATATAGAACGTTTATTTATTTCAATTATATTTTTATAGCATACCACTTGAATATGCAAACGGACCAACATAGCTCAGCACTCTTTTTTTCAAAGCCACAACCCTCGCTTATCTAAGTCTACTCAACTTCTTTAATATGGTTAAGAAGTTGACAAATTCGGCACTACGTTATATGGTTAGTTACACAAGTAATGAACCATATAACCGAAGAGGACGAGGATATGAAATGAAACATAATCTGAATGAAAGCAAACCGATTTTTCAACAGATTAAAGAACAAATTGAAGCATCCATTTTAAATGACTCCTTACAAGCTGATGACAAAGCACCTTCGACGAACGAACTTGCTTTATTCCATAAAATCAATCCGGCAACAGCTGCAAAAGGGATTAATGAACTGGTTTCAGAGAATATTCTGTATAAGCGAAGGGGTGTCGGTATGTTTGTTACGGCAGAAGCAAAGGACATTTTATTAAACAGACGAAGAGAGCATTTCCAAGAAGCCTATATTCAACCACTTATTCAAGA
>DVIO01000142.1 GCA_018711205.1 Candidatus Avamphibacillus intestinigallinarum
TGGTAATATGTTGATAGACTCATAAACTAGGCGATCATTAGGCCATGACGGTTTCGATAGCCACCAGTTCTCCTGTTTTTGCGTGCACAGCATATGGACAAATGACCTCACCATGTATTTCATAATGCTTCGTTTGTCGATTATACACATAAGCAGGTTCTATCGTAATGTGATCAACTAATTGCTGAAAGGCGTCGTCTTTTGTCATTTGACTGGGATCTGCAGCTGTAAAACGCTCGAGTAATTGAAATAGGAACTGGTTATCCACAATATTTACGGCGTGAGCTGCATCATTCATAAAAATTTTAATTTTACGTGTGAAAGCTGACTCACTATGAGTTGGTTGAATTTCCGCAATCACATGATTATGCTCTTTATACAAGGCAGTCAAACACCATTGACCACTTTCTTGTGGATAGTTAATTTGTAACACACGTGTCGCTTCATTAATAAACAATTGCTCATCACTTTGTGCAATCGGAATTTGATTTGGATTTTCTGCGTCGCTGAACACATCATCCCACGTAAAATCTGTTTTTACGTGTATTTTTTTCTTGGTAAAGGTGTCGTTTGTCTCGCCTGTCCATTGCAGGATTAAATTCTTTTGAACATATACAGGATGCTCATTGACCACCTTAGCAGGTATGATGTCCGTATTGTAATTGGAAATGAACACCTGATCGATGATGAAGAAACGTTCCCAGCTCTCTGTTTTTTCAATAGGTGCGACGATTTCGCGACATAGACCCGGTAGAATCGGATCTGTTTTAGCAGATGTCAGTGCATATGGTTCCCAATCGACTTCGTCTTCACTTGGCAACGTGCCGTCAATAGAGAATAGTGTTAATTGCCCTTTTTGATTGAATTGTACTTCGATATCAGTACGAGGTGCGATTGGAATATGATCAATACATACATCGAAAGTGGCAGTTTGCTCTGTTTCATTTACGAGTTGAAATTGTCTACCGTATGCTAAATTGGTCTTTTGTTCGATCCATGGTAATAGCTCTTCTTTCTGAGCGGAGGGTAATGCCCCTTCTGTCGCAAAGGATGTGTTTTTGACAAAGACGAGTCGTTGTAGGGATCTGTCTTGTAAATGGATTTCAACAATTGCAGCTCCGGTAGGATTATCACCTGTTTGTTTGGTCTCATCAAGATGGCTGGGAATCCATTCTGTACAAAATGTATAGCCAACATTTACATGATAAAAAATATGGTAGGCTTTAAATGTATACGCTTCTAAGCCACAAAGTTCTCGAGAATACTCAACCAATTCTGTTACGTTCTTGTCCACATTTTCACTCCGTTCTATATCTGTTATACATAGATTACATTTAAGTATAACATGTAGCGCTTATACAGCAATTAAAATAAAAAGAACTGCTAAAAAGATAGCAGTTCTTTTTGGGTCTGTTATTTAATTTACTGGTAATACGCTTTTAGCCCATTTGTTACACTGGAAGCCACTTTGTTTTGGTAATCTTCCGTTTGAATGGCTGCTAAATCACCGAAGTTTGTAATAAATCCAAGTTCAAGTAAAACTGCTAAATTAG
This sequence comes from Candidatus Avamphibacillus intestinigallinarum, assembly GCA_018711205.1. Lineage (GTDB taxonomy): Bacteria > Bacillota > Bacilli > Bacillales > Amphibacillaceae > Avamphibacillus > Avamphibacillus intestinigallinarum. The sequence continues at coordinate 1,554 of DVIO01000142.1, forward strand.
AATTCTCACGCAACACATGGTAATCATCTTGCATGACACCACGATTGTGTAGTGGTAATTCTTGACTCATCGCCTCTTGTAACGTTAACGCAAGCTGGCGATCTTCACCGTTATTTGAATAGTAATGCGTACTGAATCCATTAACAGATTGAATTGGATATGCATTGTAATGTAGGCTCAGGAACACATCTGTATGGCCTTGTGTACTTTGAGCCACACGATTACTTAATGAAACGTATTCATCTCCTGAACGAGTGAAAGAAACATTGGCTCCAGCATTTCGTAAGCTTTGTGCAATCGTTTCTGCTGTACGTAATGTAAGATCCTTTTCTTGTTCATTGTTGATTCCGAATGAACCAGGGTCACTACCACCGTGACCAGGGTCAAGGAATACGTTAATGCCATTCAATGAACCGTTTGTTTGCTTCTTAGGTGTGCTAGGTGTTGTTGCATTTGTGTTTTCAGTTGTGACTTGTCCACTATTTGAATCTGTTTCTGATGAAGTCGGAGAGTCGGTTAACCAAGAAGCAACCCAACCGGTTTCACCAGATGCTGTTGTGACATGGTGCCAGCCGTTTTCAGTATTTTTTAATGTTAACGATTCGTTATTTTCTAAATTACCTATAATGTTATCATGAGTGCTCGGACCTTTACGTAAGCGTACACCACTTGCTTTTACTTCAATACGCTTTTTGACTTGTAACGTTTGTTCTTCAGATACTTTTTGTGTAGGTGCTGAGCTGCTTGAGTCTGCGTCTTCAGCTTCATAAAGGAATTGTGATGCAACCCAAGCTGTTTCGCCATCATAATAAGTCTGAACCCAGCCATGTTTTTCGTCAAAGGCTACAACTTTATGGTCTGGTCCTAATTTGCCAAGCACTTTACCGTCTGGAGATGGTTTTTCTCTAACCTGTAAGTCTGACGCACCTACTTTATATATCTTTTTTGCAGAGACAGAGTGCGGCAATAAAACGATTAGTAAAGTCATTGTTAAAAGTGCAATAATCGTAATGTATGTATATTTTTTTGCAGTTATACTCAAAAATTTTCAACCTCCTTAACAAGAATAGATAAAACATATCTATATTTTAGTATAAATTGACAGTAGAATGCAAAGTTATTTGTAAACTTTCTTTTAATGCCTCCTTATGTGCTGATTTAAGTGGATTCGATATTCAAAGTAACATAAAACTATTACCATTCTAGTTTACGAATAAACGTTTAATTTAAAAATTCGACATTTAAAAGTGAAACACAGTTTCTTAAAAGGCGTAACGGGAGTAATTTCTTGCTATTTTGTATATAATGGAGAGATAGTGTAGGAGTTGACGTGATATGTCGAAAGAGCAATTGATACAAAAAGAAGCAAGACCAAAAATTTGGACACGTGATTTTATTTTAATTTGCGTGACCAATTTATTTTTATTTATGGGATTCCAAATGACATTGCCCACATTGCCGTTGTTCGTCCAAGAATTGGGTGGCTCGGATCAATTGATTGGTCTAGTCGTTGGGATTTTTACATTTTCAGCATTATTATTAAGACCTTATGCAGGGCATGCGTTAGAGTCAAAAGGACGCGGCTTTGTGTATATGACAGGTATGCTCATATTCATTATCTCGATTGGGTCTTATGCATTTGTCGCAAGCATTGCCTTTTTATTTATTATGCGTATTTTACAAGGGGTTGGCTGGGGCATGTCTTCTACAGCCTCGGGAACCATTGCAACAGATCTCATTCCGCCAGAGCGTCGTGGAGAAGGAATGGGGTATTTTGGGCTTTCCGGTAACCTGGCGCTTGCTTTTGGACCGTCACTTGGGCTATTCCTCATTGGAGAAGTATCCTTCAAGACATTATTTTTACTGATTAGTTCACTTGGTATATTAGGATTAATCTTATCATCGAGAATCCGCTTTAAAAAAGTTGAACAATCGACTCATAAAGCCGTTCCGGTGAAATTTGATTTGTATGAATCAACGGCATTACGTCCAGCTATTTTAATGTTTTTCATAACGGTTACCTTTGGCGGGATTGCGTCATTTTTACCATTATATGCAGCTGAGAAAAATGTCGAAGGTATCGAATATTACTTCTTTATGTATGCGTTGTTTTTACTGATCTCCCGAATATTTGCAGGGAAAATCTATGATACAAAAGGGCATTTATATGTCTATCCACCAGGGGCGATACTCATTGTAATAGCGATGCTTTTGCTCGCGTGGTTACCGAATACATTTGTGATGTTGATTGCAGCAAGCCTATATGGCTTAGGATTTGGTTCAGTTCAACCAGCCCTACAAGCATGGTCTGTTGCAAGAGCTAGTCAGAACCGAAAAGGCATGGCCAATGCGACACTCTTTTCGTTCTTTGACTTAGGCGTTGGTGCAGGGGCAATTGTCTTTGGACAACTGGCAGGGGTGTTTGGCTATGGATCGATTTATATTGCTTCTGCATCATCGGTCTTTATTTCATTATTTGTGTATATATATTTCTATCAGAAGGAAAAACAGCTACACATGTAACGGGAATCTTTAGTTCACACATCATGAATCATTCGCTATAATGAAGGGATAAAGAGAAGTCGGATATGTTGGGGGAATACGATTTTGAAGACGATTGACCAAGATTTTATACAATTGATTTTTTCACAAGCTATCTTTAAAAGAGGTTATTCTTATTATAAAAAGAATCGTGTGAAAGATATTAGCTATGATCGGAATCACGATGTGTGGAACGGTGTTGTAGCCGGTTCAGAAGCCTATTTTATCGAGGTTAAAATCAATGATTTGGCCAAACTTGATGTAAGTCATTATTGTGATTGTCCGGCTCATGAGGCTTATGGGGAATGTAAGCATGTCGTTGCCGTATTGTTACAAATCTCTGACCACGGGAAACAACGTGATAAACAAGCCTTTAATCAATTTGATTACGACCGAACACGTCGTTTTATGGAGTCATTGTCTTCTGCCCGTCAAGATTTTGATGAAGATATTGGTGCACTCGAACGTGAGCCGATGACAGTTGAATATATTGTGCAATGGACATTTAATAAGAACATATATATTGAATTAAAAACAGGGGTCACCCATCGTTATGTTGTAAAAGATGTGAAGACCTTTTTACAAAACGTATTAAACGGTTTAGAACATGAATTTACGAAGCGTTTTATCTATCATCCAGAAAGTCATTATTTTAAAGAAGAGGACTTAGAAATCTTTGAATACTTGGATGAAATCATTCGTAATGAAGAGGTATATGAGCATGCGGGATTCCAATATTATAGTCAGGAATTAAATGAAGCCCGTTATAAAATATTGCCACCTCTTTTAGCTAAAGACATGCTGACGAAACTGCGTGATCGTCATGTAACGGTGGTTAGTGATCTTGATGAATACCAGACGATTTCAATCGAAGAAAACGCATTGCCGTTTGAATTTGAATTAGCCAAAACAGGGCAAAATGATTTAGTCTTTTCATTGGGAGATGTTGAGGACTTTAGTTATTTTGAGCATTATGGCATTTTATTTAAATCTGGCGTCTTTTATTTCTTAGATAAGGATAAACAAGCTATTTTGTGGGAAATGACGCATCTTGGCATTGGTGTGAAAGAACTGCCGATTGCAAAAGATCAAGCAGATTTATTCTTATCTGAAGTCATTCCGTCTTTGCAACAAGTCGGTGAAGTGGCGATAGCAGATAATGTAAAAGAAGAAATTATTCATAAACCACTCGTTGCGAAATTTTATTTAGAAATGAAAGCGGGCTTCATTCATGGAAATCTCGAATATCATTATGGGGATATTGTGATCAATCCGTTTCAAATGGATGGAAGTCGCGACAAACTCATATTACGCGATGTAGATAAAGAAGCACGTATTATGCGACTCATCGAGCATGGTAACTTCCATTACAATGGAACCGATTTATATATAGATGCTGAGGAAGCAGATTTGTTTAACTTCTTATATCATGTATTGCCTCTGCTGGAAGAAGATGTTGAATTGTTTATGACATCTGATTTACGTAACTTTGTCATTGAGCGAGATATAGAGCCACAAACGAATATCGAAGTTGATGAATCGTCGAATTTATTAGATATTGGCTTTAATATTAGTGGGATTGATGAAGAAGAGATTCAAGCGATTCTTGCAGCGGTCATTGAGAAGAAACGGTATTACCGAATGAACTCAGGTGCGTTCCTTTCTTTAGAGGGTGAAGGGTTCCAAAATGTGAAGAACTTCTTTAATGAAATGGATATCGACGCCAAAGATGCTGTAGATGGGCATGTACAAATGCCGATTTATCGTGGAGCTGAAGTGGATGAATTAATTGATACGAAGAAAGTGTATGACGTCTCTTTCCGTAAGTTACTGCATCATTTACGTGC
>DVIO01000143.1 GCA_018711205.1 Candidatus Avamphibacillus intestinigallinarum
GGTAATTACTTATGCCAAGTACTTCAGGTTTACACGGACAACCAACAGGAAACGGATCAGGAAGTAACAGACCAACAATGCACTACGGTAAAAAAGATGTATTCGTATACCGTACGTATGCAAAACCATTGAAAGCGAACAAACAAATTCCAGAATCAAACTTCGAACAAAGAGATAACACACTATTTGGTGTTGACGTACAAGTTGCACTTCATGGTGAAAGATTCTTGAAAAACTACCGTGATGGAGATAACACAGATCTAGTAGCTACAGATACTATGAGAAACTTCATCGAATTACACGGTGGAACTGTTGAATACTCAACAATTGATGGTTTCTTAGCAGAAACTGCAAAAGCATTCTTGAAACAATGGCCACAAATCGAACAAATCGATTTAGTTGGACAATCAGTAGAATTTGACGGTGTAGCTGTCGGTAAAGACGGAAAAGTTGAAGAAAGTGGTATCATGTTCCGTCCAAGACATACAGAACGTCCACGTGCTTCAGTAACAGTACGTCGTAACGGTGATGACTTTGAAATTGTAAACCACATTTCAGGTATTACTGATATTCACCTAATGAAAATTACAGGAAGCTCATTCAAAGACTTCCACCATGATGAATATACAAAACTTCCAGAAAAAGAAGACCGTAACCTATTCATCTATGTTGACATTGACTGGACTTACAACAACCCAGAAGACGGTGCAAGCCTTGACACGTCTAACTATGTTCCAGCGGAACAAATTCGTGACATCGCAGCAACTGTGTTCCACGAGTTGAATGACCAATCAATCCAACACTTAGTATATAACATCGGGCTACGTATCTTAGAACGTTTCCCACAACTAAAAGATGTTAGCTACTACACAAACAACAGAACACTAATCGAAGTAACTGACACTGATGATGGAAAAGGTAAAGTATACACTGAACCAACTCTTCCATACGGTTTCCAAGCGTTCACAGTTACTCGTGACGACCTTAAATAATCAAAATTTGACTGATTATGCTGTATAGATATATACTAAGGTAGATTTCTCTTTTAGGATGATCATGTCATCTGCTAGATATTTAATAGGAGTGATAAGTAATGAGTTTAAGTACACACGTATTGAATACAGCTCACGGTATTCCTGCTGAAGGATTAAAAATTGAGCTATGGAGTATCGATTCAGACAATAATCGCAGTTTAATTAAAGAAATTAAAACGAATAATGACGGACGTTCAGACGCTCCATTACTAACTGCAGAAGAAACAAAAGTAGGCACTTATGAACTTGTCTTCCATGTAGGAGACTACTTCCGTGCTAAAGGAGAAAAGCTACCTGAGCCAGCATTTGTTGATGTAGTTCCACTACGTTTTGGAATTGCAGACACAAACAGTCATTATCATGTACCATTATTAGCTTCTCCGTGGAGTTTCAGTACATACCGCGGTAGCTAATAAACGTTAGATCTTTTACAGCAATATAATAAGAAAGGGCATCTTATCTCCGAGTGATGGGTAACCTGTCCAATCCGGATATGGGTGCCCTTTTTTATTTTTCAATTTTTGTCGTTTTTTGTCGTTTGGTTATATAAAAGTAAGAACATGCCATTCGTCACTACCATAATTAGTAGTTAAAACGTAAGCGTTTGCATAAAAAAGAAAACGCTATCAAAAAAATGTAGACGTTTTCATTTCAAATAAACTTACTGATTATAAATTGTAAATCACTTGGAGGGTAACATCATGAGAAGTAAAGTTGACGAAAAACTGGGCTTTGGCAAATCTACAATACTCGGTTTCCAGCACGTTGCCGTTATGTACGGTGGTGCAGTTGTTGTTCCTATTTTAATTGGTTCATCTATTGGTCTTTCACAAGCAGAAATCGTATATTTGATTTCATTTGACCTGTTTACTTGTGGGGTAGCCACAATTGTTCAAGCGTTAGGACTTGGTAGCTTTGCAGGGATTAAGTTGCCTGCATTGATGGCGATTTCCTTTGTTGTTGTTGGTCCTGCTATATCCATAGGTCAGGCCTATGGGGTAACGGCCATATTTGGGTCCGTTATTGTTGCTGGTATTATCGTGACGATTTTATCGCAGTTTGCAACAAAGTTAGTACGGTATTTCCCGCCGGTTGTTACGGGGAGCGTTGTACTGATCATTGGGGTTACTTTGATGCCTGTTGCGATGGAAAACGTTGCTGGTGGAGATGCAGCAGCACCTGATTTTGGTAGTTGGCAAAACTTAACTGCAGCTGCAGTTACATTTGCGATCTTTTTATTAGTGAATCACTATGCTAAAGGGTTTGTAAAATCAATTGCCATTTTAATTGCATTGTTCTTAGGAACGATTTTTGCATCATTCCTTGGAATGGTTGATCCGACTGAAGTAACTGAAGCTTCATGGATTACGGCTATTCAACCATTTTACTTCGGTATGCCGAAATTTGAATTGTCAGCGATTATTACGATGACGCTGATTGGTATTATCATTATGGTAGAGAGTACTGGTGTATTCTTTGCTTTAGGTGAAGTGGCAGAAGTTAAAGTAAGTGGTGAAGATGTTAAGAAAGGGTTACGCGCTGAAGGCTTAGCTGCTATATTTAGTGGGATCTTTAACTCATTCAACCACTCTACATTTTCACAAAACGTAGGTCTTGTATTACTTACAAAAGTTGTTAGTCGCTATGTTGTTGCAGTTGGTGGGGTTATCCTTGTTATTATCGGGCTTGTTCCGAAAATCGCTGCTGTTACAACCATGATTCCGTCAGCAGTACTAGGTGGGGCAATGATCCCAATGTTTGGTATGTTGATGTCTGCAGCTATTCAAATGATTATGAAAGATGATATTACGAAAACATCAAATCAATTGGTTATTGGTGTAGGTGTTGGTTTAGGTCTTGCAGCTGCTGGTGCGCCAGAAGTGTTTGCAAACTTTAGTGACACATTAAAATTACTATTACAAAGTGGTCCAGTCATGGGGGCAGCTTCTTGTTTCCTATTAAACTGGTGGTTAAATGGTCCGAGTGATCATGCTGAAATCAAAGAAGATGAAGTTGATTCAGCTGTACCGGAAACACATACTGCGTAAGATATGTAAGTTTTTGAATAAACGAACGTAAAGGATAATAAACTCCTAGATAAAGGGTTTGTTATCCTTTACTATTCTTATGAATCATTAAGATTTTAAAGAATCTTATGACAAGTGCTATCAATTCAGTCTGAAATCATGTATATTTAACATAAAAGATTGGTGAGGTGTTTACATGAAAAAGGGATTTAGTGATTGCATGTTTGTCCCTAGATGGGATATGGAGAAATTCTTAAGGCTAACAGCTAAAGCAGGATTTGATGGTGTGGAACTGAATTTCCGTGAAGATGCAGGGGATTTAACAGATGCTACATCTTATAGTGAAGCTAAAGCTGTAGCAGATATGGCAAATGACTTTGGTTTAGAGGTACCTGCTATTTCTACATTACTACACAATAAGTATGCAATTTCAGCAGGTGATAAAAAACAACGAGATCGTGGTATCGAAATTGCGAGTAAAATGATTGAAATCGCGGACGCGACAAACAGTTCTGTCGTTCAAGTCGTACCAGGTGTATTATTTGAAGACGTACCTTATCAAAAAAGTTATGAACTTGCACAGGAAGCATTGCTTAAACTAGGGGATGAGGCGAAATCCGCTGGCGTAACGATTGGTCTTGAAAATGTTTGTAATAACTTTTTAGGCAACCCATTAGAATTTTCACGTTTCATAAATGAAATTAATCATCCAAATGTAAAATTCTACTTAGATAATGGTAATGCGTTAAGAACGGGTTATCCAGAACATTACTTAGATTTAATGGGTGATCAATTATGCTGTGTGCATTTCAAAGATTATCGTAAAGAAACAAATGATTATGTATTGCTTCTAGAAGGGGATATTAACTGGCCTTCGAACATGAAAATGCTACGTGATCTTAATTATGATGGTTATATCATCAACACACCAGGATATCCATATAAATATTGTCCAGAGCGTCTAGTAGAAAAATCCTCACATGATTTGGCATGTATTTTAAATATGCCTGAGTCAGTAGAAAGCCACTCATAATTTGTAACACAGCAGAAAAATTGTTTTCCTCTATTAAATTTTTGGAAAACATCCACATTTCAAAGAAGTGAGATAGTTACGTAGAAAAGGTCCAGAATTGATTTTTCAATCAGCTCTGGACCTTTTATATTGTATTATTAAGCTAGTTGGTTTGCATCTAGTAATGTACCAATCAGTAAAGCGACACGTACACGTAATGAATCTGATGGATCTTGGAATGATAATTCAGTAATCGCTTCTGTTTTTTCAATGCGATATTTCACCGTATTACGATGAATGAATAGTTTTCTTGATGTTTCCGAGATTTCGCACTGTGTATCAAGGAATACTTGAATGGTTTTTAACAGTTCTTCATCTTCTTTTGTTTTTGGATAAGCTAATGTTTTTAACGTACTTTCGTATAATTCGCGTAGATTACTTTGTGGAATCATGCTCAGCAATTCCTTAATCTCGCGCACTTTATAAAAGCGAATAAAGCCTTCCATTTTTAAATCATATCCACTATGAATGGCCTCGACTGCCTCGTGATAACATACTGGAATATGAACTGGTGATTGTACTTGGTTACTAATTCCAAATGATAATGTACAATCTGTTTCAATATGTTTCTGTGTTCTTTCTAGGAATGACTGAATCATTTCTGTTTCAACTTCAGTGTATTCATCAAATTGCAGTAGTAATACAAAATATTTTTCCTTTGTAAATAATGTGCCATTAATTTTGGCGTGAACCATTTCGTCTTCTAATAAATCATAGATACTATTATGTAGTTCACTTACCATTTTTTCATGGTTATGGATGCTTGCATAATCATCGTCCTTAGGGTCGATATTACATACTATACTAATTGTTTGTTGATCGTCTTTTAAACCATAATAATCACAGCGACTTAATATTTCGTGTTCTGAATTAATACGACCTTCGATTAAATCGGCAAAGAAGTTATTTTTATAGAGTCGTGCGTTCTCTTCAATGGCATGTTCTTTTATCAATGTAAATGAAATCACATTGCATGCTTGTTCGATTGCAAGTTGTGACGATGGATAAGGTAATGATTGAGCATCGATAATGGTTAAGATACTAGGATTTTGACGTTGTGTTTGAATTGGAAATGTTTTAATTGTGCTATCTAAGTTGGAGGGAATATTGAATGAAGTTCCCTCACGAGCTGCCGTTAAGTTTTCACTAACCTTTTCGATAATTTCATCCTCAGTTTGTTTCATGCTAGTTTTACGGAAATCATGCCCATAGGCAATTCGTTCTCCACGATGATTTAAAAGCAGTACAGGGCGTTTTAAGAAAAAGCCGAGCTGCTCAACGATAGATGACAAACTAAATCCTTTAATGAGCATGTCTGAGAACTCATTATGTACGTGTAAGGCATAATATAATTGTTCGGCTTTATGATTATTTAAGAAATTTAGAATATGATAAGAGACTTCACCCAAAGTATATTCCATTGGTAAATCAATGATTGGGAATGATAATTCATTTGCGAGTAAACGTACTTCTTCTGGTAGCTCATGTAAAAAGCGTTGTAATTTAATGATTAAGCCAGAACAGTTCAAGGCGTTCATTTGGCGAATGAGATCACATAATTTTTGCGGGTCATCTTTAAATGCATATGCAGTAGTAAGTAATAGATGGTTTTCCCCTGAAAAATCAATGATATCAGGCGCATCTGATATATTTACAAATTGAACGGGTCGTGTGAGCCCACGATGTCCTGCTAGAATTGTTGCGTCCTCCATACCTTCTAATATAAATAATTCATTTAAGGTTTTTAATTTCATGTTTCATCGCCTCATTAATTATTAATTTATCAACCAAATGATGATGGAAAAAGCGTTCGTATATAGCGTTCGTATATATACGATATTTTGGGTTGTTTTAATTGAATTTTAGAGATTTATTGGTAAAATAGAAAGTGGGCATACCATTCTAAAACGTTTTTTCATACTATAGTTTACGTTAGAGTTATACAAAAAGCAAACTGTATTTTGTTTACTTTGAACAATGACATTAATATTAAAAACGTTTACATTGAATTAAGTAGCTAAAATACTTGGATTGTTTGATATTTAATTTATTTTCGCACAATTCGGAATGATTTGCCTAGAGAGGAGTGAAATGATAATGAGTGAAATAAATTTAGAAACAGAAATTGCTGAATTAGTTGAATGGCTAGGTGCTTTTGGTGCAGATTCTCAAGGTGGTGTATCCCGTTTATTATATGATGAAAGCTGGGTACAAGCACAAGAGGCTTTACGTGCACGATTTGATGAAAGTGGTTTTTCAGCACGATATGACGAAGTAGGTAACTTATTTGCTAAATTTGAAGGTACGAAATATAAAGATGAAACAATTGCAACAGGTTCACATGTGGACTCTGTTAAATTCGGTGGTAAGCTAGACGGTGCTTACGGTGTACTAGCTTCATTTTTAGCAACGAAGTATCTAAAAGAAAAATATGGTGAACCACTAAGAAATATCGAAATTGTTTCTATTGCTGAAGAAGAAGGAAGCCGTTTCCCATTCACATTTTGGGGATCACAAAATATTGTTGGTAAAGTAGATGCTAATGAAATCAAAGGCATTAAAGACAATGATGGTGTACTTTTTGAAGACGCTATGAAACAAGCTGGATTTGGTGTTAAGACAACAAATGACGGCATTCCATCTGATTGGAAAAAATGGCTAGAAGTACATATTGAACAAGGTGCTGTACTTGAAATTGAAAAATTACAAGTCGGTGTTGTTCAACATATTGCTGGTCAACGTCGTTACACTGTAGAAATTACAGGTGAAGCGAACCACGCAGGTACAACTCCAATGAAATACCGTAAAGATGCTGGTGTAGCTACAGCAGAAATCATTAATAATATCCACAAAAATGCAGTTGAACATGGAGAACCTTTAGTAGCTACAGTTGGATCTGTCGAATTTACACCAGGTACAGTTAACGTTGTACCAGGTCGTTCTAACTTCTCTATTGATGTTCGTCATACGCAAAAAGAGGACATCATCTCATTTACCGAAAACATGGAAAAAATGATGAAAGACGTTGCTGAAAAAGCTGGTTTAGGTATTGAAATTAATCTATATATGGATGAAGATCCAGTACCAATGAGCCAAGATATTGTTGACGTTATTTCAAAACAGTGTGAAGAGCTAAAGCTTAACTATAAAGTAATGCATAGTGGTGCAGGTCATGATACACAACGATTTGCTCCATTAGTTCCATCTGCTATGATTTTTGTTCCAAGTCGTGCTGGTATTAGTCACAACCCAGCAGAATACACAGACCCTAAAGAATTGGCAGAAGGTGTGCGAGTATTAGCGCATTCACTATATGAATTAGCATACAAGGAGGAAATTTAATTATGAGTTTATCTGAATTAGTAGTACCAAAACATTCGATTATGACACCAGGTCCAGTAGAAGCTGACCCACGTGTTCTTCAAGCAATGGCAAACCCAATTATTGGACAATTTGACCCTGCTTTACTTAACATGATGGACGAAACAAAAGAGCTTCTAAAATATCTATTCAAAACAAACAATGCTGAAGCTTACCCAGTAAGTGGTACAGCTCGTTCAGGTGCAGAGGCTGTACTGAACTCAATCATCGAACCAGGTGATAAAGTATTAGTTCCTTCATTCGGTCGTTTCGGTTACCTATTGGCTGAAATGGTAGAACGTTCTGGTGCAGAAATGAAACTACTAGAACAAGAATGGGGTAAAGTATACGACGTTGAAACGTTGAAAAAAGAAATTAAAGCATTCAACCCGAAAGTTGTTGCAATTGTACATGGTGAGTCTTCAACAGGTGCTTTACAACCACTTGAAGAACTAGGTAAATTCTGTCGTGAAAACGATGTTTTACTAGTAGTTGACTGTGTACCAACACTTGGTGGTGTTGAGTTTAAAACAGACGAATGGTTCATTGATGCTGCAATCAGTGGTACTCAAAAATGTCTAGCAATCCCAACTGGTTATTCACCACTTACTTATAACGACCGCGTTGGTAAAATTCTAGAAGAACGTAAGAAAATTGAAAAAGGTTTAGATTACGATGCAGTTAACCCAAGAAGAATTCAAAGTAACTACTTTGACCTTAGCCAAATTCAAGAATATTGGGGACCAAGCCGTCTAAACCACCACACTGAACCGACAACATTACTTTACGGTTTACGTGAAGGTCTTCGCATCATTAAAGAAGAAGGTATTGACAACAGAATCAAACGTCATACACTTCATGGTGAAGCGCTTGTTGCAGGTCTTCAAGGTGCAGGTATTAAGATCTTTAACGACTTAGATACGAAAATGCCTGTTGTAACATTAATTGAAACACCAGAAGGCGTAGACGAAGCAAAAGTTCGCGCTACAATGGTTAACGAATTTGGAATTGAAATTGCTGGTGGATTTGGTCCACTTGCAGGTAAAACAATTCGTATCGGTAATATGGGTTACGGTTGCCGTAAAGATAATATTCTTGGCTGTATTGCAGCTCTTGAAGCTACATTGTCTTACCATGGTGCTAAAATTAACCGTGGAGATGGTATCCAAGCAGCTCTTGAATATTATGCAAAACTTGGTGACGATCAACCATTATAAGATAACGTACAAAGAATCCCACTGTTTATTCAGTGGGTTCTTTTTATAAGTACACATAAGCTATGTTTTGAAGGGAGCTTGGAATTAAGTGTTGAGCGAACGAAGCGATTTAAAACAAAGTCTGATGGAATGGATTGATGAGCATCAAGATCAAATGATTAAGTTCTTGCAGGAGCTTATCGCTGTTCCTTCTGAAAATGATCAACAAAATATCGAAATGGCTGATTTTTTAGCAAGACGTTTAAAAGAGTTCGGTTTTGACAACACACAAGAGCTTGACGTAATTGAATCCAATCAGGCGACACAGCAACCTAAGAAACATATAAAAAATGTTTTAACCATTCAAAGTTTTGGAACAGGACGAACTCCTGAAATTGTATTGAATGCATATGGTGATACTGTTCCGCCGGGTATTGGCTGGGAATATGACCCGTATGATGGAGATATTCACGATGGTAAATTATATGGTAGAGGTGCTTCAATCGCAAAGTCAGATATCTCTGCCTATACATTTGCTGTACTTGCTTTAAAAGCGGTTGCAGCCGAACATCTGTCAGGAAAAGTCGACTTAGCCTATACATTTGATGGGGAGTCAGGGGGACTTTTAGGACCGCATTGGCTATTGAATCACCAATATATTCATCCGCAGATGGCGATTACGCCAGGGTTTACGCATTCAATTTTGAATGCGCATAAAGGGTGTTTGCAGTATAAAATTACGGTAACAGGTAAATCTGCGCATAGTGGTAATTCAGAAGATGCCCATGATGCGTTAGAAGCGATGAATGCCATATTACACGTTTTGTATACATATCGTAAAAATCTTCATAAAAAAGTATCGGCTGTTCGAGGCATTCAATCTCCAACACTCACCATTGGGCTCATTAAAGGAGGGACAAGCATTAACGTTGTTCCGGATCAATGTGAGATTCAAATCGACCGACGTTTTATTCCTGAGGAGTCTGCTGAAGAGGTCGAACACGAATTAGAAGTGTTGGTTCGAGAAGCGATTGAATCGTACGAAGGTATCCAAGTTGCTATTGAGCCATTGCTTAAAGTCCCAACATTTGGGCCTACTTCTGAAGATACGACATTGATTCAAAAGCTAAGCGAAAACTGGCGTGAGCTATTTGTCGGTGAAACATTGAAAATCGGTGGTGTACCCTTATATTCAGATGCCAGACATTATGCGAATCAAGGGATTCCAACGGTTATGTTTGGGGTCGGACCTAAGGTGATGCAAGAAGCGAATAGCTATCAAGCCAATGAACATATCGAAATTGTTGATTTGCTTCAGGCTACAAAAATCATTGCACTTACGTTGTTTGATTTATTGGAAGAAAATCCAGATACACTTTTATAACATAAAAAAACGCAACTGACAAATCTTTAAAAAGATCGGATGTCAGTTGCGTTTTGTATTTGATTTATTTAATAATGTCATTATAGATTTGGTTGTCTTTTTTCAAATCAATGATTTTAAGACGGTTTTCACGTTTTACGAAAATTGATTTGTAATCTTTTTGACCATTATCTTCACCAAATAGAATAACACGTGTATTTGGATTATCTGTTTCAACTCGAGCTGGGTAACTATCAATATCTTTTATTTTAGAGTTTAAGACATCATATTCATCATATTGAGCTAAGTCACTTTTCTCTTTAGAGTTGTCGTCAGATTTTTTGTCATCTGATTTCTCGCTTTTTGAATTGTCTTCTTCCTTGTCTGCTTTGGAGTCATCTTCTTTATCAGCAGCTTTGTCCTCATCAGCATTTTTCTCTTCTTTTTTCTCTACACTATCTTGGTTGTCTTGTTCCTCGGTAGCTGTAGTGTCTTGATCGTTGTTTTCTGAGTTGGATGTATCTTTGTCATCACTGTTCCCACAAGCTGCTAGGGTGACAGATAGAATCAATACAAAAGCAATCAGTAGTTTTTTCATTGTGACACGCTCCCTTTCATTGTGAAATCTAACGTTATTATTATAAGCTAAAATAAAAATGGCTGCAATTGAGAAGTATTACATTTTTTTCATGTGTGTTCGAAAAAATAAGGCAATCTTGTTATACTGGACTGAAGTTAGCATAAAAAGTGAGGTGTTGGAATGGGCGTATTTTTTGCATTACTGTCTGCATTATTTTTTGCGACCAATAATGTCATCATTAAAAAGGGTGCTCGAGGTTCTAAAAGCAATAACGGTTATTTTATTACTGTGATAATGAACTCGATCATCTTAGGTCTCATCTTTTTTATGACGTTATTATTTCGAGAGACAGCATTTACGATACATTGGCAGGCACTTCCTTATTTCATATTAGCTGGGCTTTGTACGACCGGACTTGGTAGAATGACTTTATATTCTAGTATTTTACGCATTGGTCCGTCTCAAGCATCAGCTATTCGAAATTCTACCCCGATTTTTACGACCTTATTTGCAATATTCGTCCTGCATGAAACGATTTCGTTTATTCCTGGTGTTGGGATGATTCTTTTAATTAGCGGCGTGCTCATTGCTGGGTATGGTTTTATGCGTGAACAAACAAGAATGGGTACAGTTGGAACTGAACAACATAAAGCAGATAAGCAAATGTGGGTTGGTTATGGATTTGCTCTATTTTCTTCGGTGATTTTCGGAATCGGTCAAGGGATTCGAAAACAAGGATTATTGGAAATGAACGATGCGTTTTTCGGTGCTTGGGTGGGTGCACTCACATCACTTGTGTTTATTATTGTATCCCAATGGTTTAGAAAAAATCTGATTCAAACGACGAAATCGATTAAAGAAGAATTTAATGTAGATTTTTTAATAGCTGGCACATTAACAAGTATGGGGCCATTGCTCTTCTTTCTTGCCGCGATGAATATGCAAGTTTCTTATGTGAGTGCCATTGCAGCATCGGAACCATTAATTACGACCGTTGTCAGTGCATTAATTATTAAAAATACTGAGAAGATCACACCTGTGACATGGGTAACGGTAGGGATGATATTTGTTGGGACCACAATTATGGCCTTATATACAGCTTAACGATTTGCTTCCTCAAGTACTTTTTGTAGTTTTTGTTTGAAGACTTCTTTGTCATGGGGTGTTAAGGCTTTCGGACCTTTTGTTCGTTTGCCACTTTTCCGAGCCAGCGCACTTTCATATCGAGAATGTAATAACATATCAATATTGTCATGACGATAGGAAAACCCTTTATGGTGCATAGCTAGACATCCTTTCGCTAAAGCGAGTGAAGCGAGACCATAATCTTGTGTAATAATAAGATCACCTGGCTGAGCCAATTGCATAATTTTGTAATCGGCTGCATCCGCACCTTTATCTACATAAATAGCTTCTACGAAATGCGGATTTTCCTTTAAAGAATAATGATCAAAACTTTTCACCAGTCGAACCGTTAAGCTATGTGCTTCGGCAACTTGTATAATGATATCTGTAACAGGACAAGCATCGGCATCTACATATATAATCAAGGTAAACATTCCTTTCAATCATCATTAAAGTTCATTAAAATCGTATCATGAGAATATGCGGAAGTATAGAGAGGTGGCATACATTGATTCAAATCGGGTTAACTGGCTGGGGCGATCACTATAGTATCTACCCATCCGGTTTATCACCAAGAGACAAATTAAAAGAATATGCAGCACATTATCCAATCGTTGAACTAGACTCCTACTTTTATGCAATTCAACCTGAGAAGAATAATAAAAAATGGATTCAAGAAACACCAGCGTCATTTCGTTTTGTTATTAAAGCGTATCAGGCGATGACAGGACATAAGCGTGAGAACGAGCCATTTGCCTCAAAAAATGAAATGTTTGCAGCGTATCGTGAATCCATTCGTCCTTATATTGAAGCAGGCAAATTGGCGTTTGTGTTATTTCAATTTCCACCTTGGTTTGATTGTCGGAAGGAGCATATTGATTATCTGCGTTGGTGTAAGGCGAAGATGGGAAGTATCCCTTGCGCATTAGAATTTCGTCATAACTCATGGTTTAATGAACGTTTTCGTGATCAAACCTTGAAATTCATGGAAGCTGAGGGTTGGATTCATAGTATTTGTGATGAACCACAAGCTGGTGAACGTTCGATACCAACAGTACTTAAACCAATTGGTACAAAGCAAGTACTCGTCCGTTTTCATGGACGTAATGTCCATGGGTGGAATAAAGCGACTGCTGGTGACAATTGGCGCGAAGTTCGTTACTTATATCGTTATAATGAAGCGGAGTTGTTGGAGTGGCGTGACCATTTGTTGAAGCTACAAAGCATGGTCGATCATGTCTATGTTGTATTTAACAATAACTCTGGTGGCGATGCGAGTGATAATGCAAAGCAAATGATTGAGTTACTCGGTATTCAGTATGATGATTTAGCTGCGAAACAATTGGGTCTGTTTTAGCGAATTTGAGTTAGAAAAAAATTGACTTTTTGAAAGTGCAGTGTGATAATAGATTGAAAATATGAAACGGATTACCTTTAAGTCGGTCCTGTGAGTCTGGCAAGGTGGCGATAAATTCGTGTTGTGTTAGGCGACCTATGCGAATCTTTATCAACATGCTTCGATAAAAGAGCACCTTGCGAATGGAGTAAGGTGTTCTTTTTTGTATGGTAATCTAACAACATGAAGGGATGAGTTATATGGCTCAAAGAGAAATTCAAGTAGACGAGCGTTTACCAATCTTAAAAAGTTTGCCTTTAAGTTTACAGCACTTATTTGCCATGTTCGGTTCAACCGTATTGGTACCATTATTATTCAAAGTAGATCCGGCTACTGTTTTACTAATGAACGGAATCGGCACACTTTTATACTTATTTATCACAAAAGGTAAAATCCCAGCTTATTTAGGCTCAAGCTTTGCTTTCATCTCTCCTGTATTTGCAGTTCTTTCAAAATATACTGGCGGTGAAGGGTTTGGCTATGCACTCGGTGGCTTCTTCCTAGTAGGTGTAACCTTAGTTGTCATTGGGATTATCATTAAGTTTGTCGGTACGTCTTGGATTGATATCATTTTCCCACCGGCTGCAATGGGCGCGATTGTAGCGGTAATTGGACTTGAAATTGTCCCGGTAGCAGCGCAAATGGGTGGTTTAATCGCACCAGATGATGCCGGAGCTAATTGGACGCCTGATACGACGGTGATTACTGTATCGCTGCTCACATTATTTATTACGATTATTTGTTGGGTGACGTTACGCGGATTTTTAAAAATCATTCCGATTTTACTAGGGATTATAGCAGGTTATGTGATTGCTTATTTCTTTGGAATGGTAGACTTCGCACCTGTTCGAGAGGCGAGCTGGTTCCAACTACCGACGCATTATTCTATTAAGTTTAATTTCTCTGATATGCTGATTATCTTACCAGCAGCCCTTGTTCTTGTTCCGGAACATATTGGACATTTAATTGTAACAGGGAATATTGTAGGTAAGGATATGGTGAAAGATCCTGGACTAGATCGTTCCATTATTGGAAACGGGATTTCTACAATGATATCTAGTGTGTTCGGTTCTACTCCTAACACAACGTATGGTGAAAATATTGGTGTGCTCGCTATTACACGTGTATATTCAACGTGGATTATTGGGGGCGCCGCTATTTTAGCAGTATTCTTAGCGTTTTGTGGCAAATTGTCTGCGCTTATTCAATCCATCCCAGAGCCTGTTATGGGAGGAATCTCTCTTTTACTATTCGGGATTATAGCAGTAAGTGGTCTCAGAATGCTTGTTGAAAGCCATGTTGATTATAATTCATCACAAAATTTAATCTTAACTTGTGTAGTTCTTGCTATCGGTGTAAGTGGGGCAACAATCCATATTAAAGCAGTTGAGCTATCTGGGATGGGACTGGCAACAATCGTTGCGATTGTATTAAGTTTATTCTTTAAACTACTCGAAATTACGAATTTATCTAATGAGGAACATTAAGATAATAGATACAGGTTTTGGTATTCAAATGATGCCAAAACCTGTTTTTATATAGACCCAACACGTAAAACGGTTGTTGCCGAAAGGAACATTTAAATATATAATACATAGATATACATTTATTTTTAGCAATAATACGAATTAACTGAATTTATTTATATACTTTAAGAACGTTAACAAGGACAAAAACTTTCGACATGTCGTAAAGGAGAGATTGAGGTGCCAATTAATATACCAAAAGCATTACCAGCAGCCGAAAAATTAAAGCAAGAGAAAATTTTTGTCATGGATGAGAATCGGGCGAATACTCAAGATATCCGTCCGTTAAATATTGTGATTCTGAACTTAATGCCCGAAAAGGAAAGAACAGAATTACAATTATTACGCTTGTTAGGTAATACACCTATCCAAGTCAATATTACATTTATGCATACGGCTACGCATGAATCGAAAAATGTGAGTAGAAACCATTTGAATGCGTTTTACAGCACATTTGATGAAATCAAACAGTACCGGTATGACGGGATGATTATTACGGGTGCACCGATTGAACATTTACATTTCACAGATGTGAATTATTGGGAAGAACTAACTGAGATCATGGACTGGTCTAATGATCATGTCACATCTGTCATGCATATTTGTTGGGGTGCTCAAGCGGCATTATATCACCATTATGGTATCGGAAAGCATGAATTACCTGAGAAATGTACAGGGGTATTCCCGCATCATTTAAATTATCCAAAGTTAAAATTGGTCCGAGGCTTTAATGATATCTTTTACGCACCACATTCACGTTATACAACTGTGCTAGAAGAAGATATTAAACAACATCCAGATCTTTTATTAGTCTCACAATCAGAAGAGGCTGGTACTTTTCTAATGATGTCAAAGGATCGTAAGCATATAATGGTTACGGGTCATTTAGAATATGATGCAACTACCTTAAAGGAAGAGTATGATCGTGATATTGGTAAAGGCATCGATGCGAAGATACCGGTGAATTATTTCCCGAATGATGACGTAACGAAAAAACCACTTAATCTATGGCGTTCACATACGCATTTGTTGTTTTCCAATTGGTTGAACTATTATGTATATCAACAAACACCATTTAATTGGACACAAGTTTAATTTAAAAAAGCAGAAGATTTCAATATGAAGTCTTTTGCTTTTTCTATTTGGAAACGAAATTGAAATATTCGAACAGTCTGATATAATCCGAGTATACTAGAATGAATTAAATAAAATAAATTTGAACATAAAGGGCTGAATCATGATGAATACAAGCTACAGCTATAGCAAAATATTCTCCGCATTTTTTAAAGCAGGGATGCTTGGGTTCGGAGGAGGACTCTCAGCAATTCCTTTAATGCATAGAGAAGTCGTAACAAATTATAAATGGTTAGATGAAGATGAGTTTGCTGATATGTTAGCATTAGCCAATACATTACCAGGTCCAATTAATACAAAATTGTCAGGCTATATTGGCTGGCAGTTACGTGGCTTTTGGGGCATGATGGTCGGGATTGCTGCAACGATTTTTCCAACAGCGATATTAATGATCTTGTTATTTACTGTACTCAATGCATATAAAGATATGAGCTGGGTTCAAGGGATGTCACAGGCGGCTATTCCAATCGCTGGTGTGATGATAGGTGTGATGACTTGGGGATTTGTCGTCAATTCTAAAAAATCACTCGGTTGGTTAAAGACGATCTTGTTTATTGCTATAGGTGTTATTGTCATGCAAGTTCTAAATATCCATCCAGCTATTTTAATTGTGTTGATAATTGCGGCTGCACTGATTTTACCCGGTGAGAAGAAGGCAGAGCGAGGACAGGAGGTTCGTAAATGATCTATTGGCAAATTTTTATGGCGAACTTCATATCAAACATTTTAGGTTACGGAGGTGGGCCAGCAACGATACCGCTTTTAGAACATGAAGTTGTGGGTCGCTATGGATGGTTTACTACACAGGAATATAGTGAAATGGTAGCGTTAGGTAACGGTTTGCCGGGACCAATTGCGACAAAACTTGCCGCTTATATTGGATATGAACAAGGTGGCGTGTTAGGAGCATTGGTCGGTCTATTTGGTTCTGTTGCCCCGTCTATGATTTTAATGTTGATTTTATTAGGGATATTACTCAAATATAAAAACTCACCAAAAGTACAACGTCTGACACAATATATTCGACCTATCATTGCAGTATTGCTTGGTATTATGACATATGATTTCTTCTTCTCGGCTTATGAAGGAAGCGGCATATTACATACGATTATTTTAAGTGTGGCAAGTTTAATCTTGTTGGAACGATTTAAAGTTAGTCCAGTTTTTGTTGTTTTAGGTGCTTTAATATATGGGGCTATCTTTTTAGGCTAAGCAAAATCAATGAAAATAAATACGTAAATGAGCTATAAGGTAGAAGTTTTTCTGTCTTATAGCTTTTTTCGTGCAATGTAGGAGAAAAATAGATAAAGTACAAGCTTAAAAAAGTTAAAAAGGGTATTTTAGCGTTAATTCATAAAATAAGCATATATTAGCTTGAATAAGCCATTTAATCATTCATATATCGATTTGTTAGCTACTGAACATGTTGCTATACTTAATAGGTGGAAATTTTCCAACCTTTTAAATATTCTATAATAACAACTAGTAAACACAGCTAAATGAAGGAGGTCACATGTTAACATTCGATAAAGTAAGTAAAATATATGATAATGGTTTTAAAGCCGTCGACGATGTAAGCTTTACTGTTCGCGATGGTGAATTTCTTGTGTTGATAGGGCCTAGTGGGTCTGGTAAATCAACAACGATGAAAATGATTAATAGAATCATTCCTCATACGAGTGGTAAGATTCAAATTAATGATAAGGATATAGAATCCTTTGAAGCTTCTCAGCTTAGAAGAGATATTGGTTATGTCATTCAGCAAATAGGGTTGTTTCCACATTATACAATTGGCCAAAACATTGGGATTGTTCCAGAATTAAAAGGTTGGGAAAAGGATAAAATTAAAGATAGGGCAAGAGAGTTACTTAAGGTTGTAGGGCTTGATCCAGAAGAGTACTACGATAGATATCCCAAACAGTTATCAGGAGGTCAACAACAGCGTGTGGGTGTAGCAAGGGCACTTGCCTCGGATCCAGACGTTATTTTAATGGATGAACCGTTTGGTGCACTTGATCCAATTACACGAGAGCAACTTCAAGATGAAGTGATTTCTCTACATAGGAAGTTAAAGAAGACATTTGTTTTTGTAACACATGATATGGATGAAGCTTTAAAATTGGGTGATCGTATCGCGATCATGAAAGACGGCAAGTTACTCCAGATTGATACCCCTGAAAAAATCTTGCATGAACCCGCACATGGTTTTGTTGAGGAATTCATCGGTAAGCATCGCATTATTCAAAATCCTGAATTGATGTCTGTAACAGACGTGATGAAAACAGAAGTCATCAAATCCAATGCTAATAGCTCCCCTGAAAGAGCATTATCAATTGTACGTCATCATAATATTACACATTTAATTATTGAAGATGAGAACGAAATGATGATTGGTATCGTGTCAGCTTATACATTAATTAAGAAAATTGATGATATTGACACAATAAAAGAGATTATGAAGCCAGTGCATACATATTTAGATGATTCGGCAACTGCAAAAGATGCTATTTTAACGATGTCAGAAGGTAAGTGCATGGTTATCCCAGTTGTTGATCAAGAAACGAAAGCAATTGGCTTAGTCACACGAGGCACACTCCTAAAAGCATTATCTAGTCAATGGACTGAAGAATTGGGGGTGTCTGAATGAGGGAAGTAAGTTTATGGACAGAGATTGTTGAACAAACAGAAATGCGTTGGCAAGAAATTATTGAAGCAACTTTTATACATATTCAATTGGTCTTTTTCTCGATGATTATGGCCATTGTAATAGGGTGTTTACTCGGTATTATGATTACACGTGTTAAAAAACTTGTCCCGATTGTACTTGGAGGAACAGGGATTATGCAAACAATCCCTAGTTTAGCCGTGCTCGGATTTATGATTCCGATATTTGGCATTGGTGTGAAAACAGGTATTGCGGCGCTATTCTTATATTCTTTACTACCGATTGTTCGAAATACATATGTTGGTATTAAAGACATTGACCCAGCTACAATTGAAGCAGCAAAAGGTATGGGAATGACTGACATGCAAATATTATTTAAAGTACAATTACCTTTAGCCGTTCCAATGATTATGGCAGGTATTCGTACATCAGCTGTAATCAACGTTGGAAACGCAACACTTGCGGCATTCATCGGTGCAGGTGGATTAGGGGACTTTATATTCTTAGGCATTACACGGGGCATTGATGGACTTATTTTCTTAGGGGCAGTACCAGCAGCAATTTTAGCAATCGCTTTAGAATTCATTTTCAACGGTTTAGAACGTCTATCTACGCCGGCAGGGTTGAAAGAATAAATGAAGAAATGTATCATCACGACAATTCTGCTGATTACCTTGATGGTGCCCCTATCAGGGTGTATTTTGACAGATGGTAATACGGTAACACTAGGTTCACGGAACAACACAGAAAGTATAATACTTTCACATGTAATGGGACGTTTAATTGAAGAGAAGACGGATATTAAGGTTCAGTATCGTGAAAACTTAGGTGGTTCCAACGTTGTTTGGAATGCTCTGATGAACGATAGTATTCAAGTCATACCAGATTATACAGGAACCATTGTGACATCTTATTATCAAAAAGAGCCTGGGGATGCTAAGGAAACATTAAACATGACGAGAGATCTTGTATCTAAAGACGGTCTGGTCGCTTTAGAACCATTTGGTTTTAATAATACATACACCTTAGCATTGGATGAATCAATTGCTGAAGAGCATGATATCCATACTTTTAGTGACTTCTCCGAGATCTCAAAGGATTTCACACTTGGTGCAGTATTTGAATTTATTGATCGACCAGATGGATTACCAGGTTTTAAAAAGGAATATAATATTGATTTTAAAAAAGTAAAAGGCATGGACCACGGTATGATGTATCGTGCCATTGGGAACGATGAAGTAGATGTCATTAACTCATATACAACAGATGGTCAACTACAAGTATATGATCTACGTGTACTTGAAGATGA
The DNA here is from genome assembly GCA_018711205.1 of Candidatus Avamphibacillus intestinigallinarum. Taxonomy (GTDB): domain Bacteria; phylum Bacillota; class Bacilli; order Bacillales; family Amphibacillaceae; genus Avamphibacillus; species Avamphibacillus intestinigallinarum. The sequence goes on from DVIO01000143.1 coordinate 19,788, forward strand.
TAAGTCGTTCTTCCCACCTTATCATGCGTTACCAATGGTAAGAGAAGACACATTGGAAGAATATCCTGAACTTAAAGATGTCTTAAATGAGTTAGCGGATGAAATTGATGAAGAAACCATTCAAGTGATGAATGGTAAAGTAGATAATGACGGAGAACATGTGGAAAAAGTAGCAGAGGAATTTTTAAAAGAAAATGGTTTTATGAAATAATCAAATTGAGCTATAAGGTAGAAGTTTTTCT
>DVIO01000144.1 GCA_018711205.1 Candidatus Avamphibacillus intestinigallinarum
GTAGTGGAGTTTGCAGCTGCTTTCAAAAGGTAAAACCGTATGAAATCACAAGATCTCATACGGTTTTTTTATGCGTTCATCGGTGCTGGTGGAATGTCTCCTTCACCATAACGATGATCGAGGTCAACGAATTTGTTATATTCTTTCACAAATGCAAGCTCTACCGTCCCAACTGGACCGTTACGCTGCTTGGAAATAATAATTTCGATAATATTTTGCTTTTCTGTCTCTTGGTCATAATAATCATCACGATACAAGAAGCCAACAATATCCGCATCCTGCTCAATACTTCCTGACTCACGCAAATCTGACATCATCGGGCGTTTGTCCTGACGTGACTCAACCCCACGTGATAACTGAGACAATGCAATAACTGGTATATTCAGCTCTCTTGCCAATGCTTTTAAGGAACGTGAGATCTCAGATACTTCTTGCTGACGGTTTTCGCTCATACGGGCACTTGAACCTGAGATCAACTGTAAGTAATCAATCACAATCATCCCAAGCCCATGTTCTTGTTTGAGGCGACGGCATTTTGAACGGATTTCACTCACGCGAATCCCTGCCGAATCATCAATGAAAATACCTGAATTCGACAGGCTTCCCATTGCCATTGTAAGCTTGCCCCAGTCGTCACCTTCTAGCTTACCTGTTCTCAGACGCTGGGCATCGATATTCCCTTCTGCACAAAGCATACGACTGACGAGCTGGTCTGCTCCCATCTCCAAGCTAAAAATCGCAACATTTTCATCCGTATTGACTGCAACGTTTTGGGCGATATTTAGGGCGAAAGCTGTCTTACCAACCGATGGACGAGCCGCTACAATAATTAAATCATTCCGCTGAAAACCTGACGTTAAACGGTCTAAGTCCCTAAATCCAGAAGGAATCCCTGTAATATCTCCTTGGTTATGATGCATCTGCTCAATGTTGTCATACACTTCGATTAAGACATCTTTAACCGCTTTAAAGGCACCACTATTTCGGCGATTGGATACTTCTAGAATTTCCTTTTCTGCTTCATTCAGCGCATCTTCTACTTCATCTTCACTTTCAAAGGCATTCGACACAATATCCGTAGCCGTTCGAATAAGCCGACGTAACAACGACTTTTCCTCAACAACCCGACTATAATACCCAATATTAGCCGCGGTTGGCACACTACCAGCCACTTCTGACAAGTAAGATACCCCGCCTGCTTCTTCTAATGTTTTGGCATTTTGGAGCTGTGTCGTCACAGTAACGAGGTCGATGGGCTCACCCTTATCAGCTAAGTTCAACATCGTTTGAAAAATACGTTGATGCCCCGCACGATAAAAGTCATGCGCACTTAAAATTTCTGAAGCAGTCGAGAAAGCTTCAGGCTCTAGAAAAATTGCCCCGATGACAGCTTGTTCTGCTTCAATATTATGTGGGGGTGTCCGGTCATTCCATACTTCATTCATGCGAGTTCCTCCTATAACTGACACCTAATTCCTAGTTAACGCAAAAGGCTCACGCGCTCTTGGCGTAATCGTGAGCCGGTTGATGATTTATTTTTCAGAAACGTGAACTTTAATTGATCCGGATACTTCTGGATGTAGTTTCACCGGGACAGTAGAATAGCCTAACGAACGAATCGGTTCATCCAATTCAATTTTACGACGATCTACTTTATATCCGTGTTCTTTTTTCAACGCTTCAGCAATTTGTTTACTCGTAATCGATCCGAATAGGCGACCACCTTCTCCAGATTTTGCAGTAACTTCTACGGTTAAGTCAGCTAAATTATCCTTTAACTGAATCGCTGCGTCTTTTTCTTCCGCCTCTGCTGCTGCTTTATTCTTCTCATCTTGCTCAAGTTTTTTCATATTAGCTGGTGTCGCTTCAACTGCAAGTCCTTTTTTAATTAAAAAGTTTGTAGCATAGCCTACTGCGACGTCTTTTACTTCTCCTTTTTTACCTGTTCCCTTTACATCTTTAGTTAGAATTACTTTCACGATGGATCTCTCCCTTCGAAATATGCATCTAAGATTTCTTTTAAGAGTACTTCGGCGTCTTCTACCGTGGTATCTTCAATTTGGGTAGCGGCGTTTGTTAAATGGCCGCCTCCATTCATTTGTTCCATAATAATCTGCACATTGACCTCACCTAGGGAACGTGCACTAATGCCAACTCGGTCATCACTTCGTTTTGAAATGACAAACGAGGCATTCATACCGTTCATCGTCAGCAGTGTATCTGCCGCTTGGGCAATCAAGACTTGATCATACACTTCATCTGGGTCGCCTGTCGCAATCGCAACTGTATTGCGATACACCTTCGCGCGTTCGATGAGCTTACTACGTCTGACATATAGATTTAAGTCCTCTTTCATGAAACGCTGGACAAGGACGGTATCTGCCCCTTTAGAACGTAAGTAAGATGCTGCGTCAAATGTTCGCGAGCCTGTGCGCAATGTAAAGCTCTTCGTATCGACAATGATCCCTGCAAGTAAGGCAGATGCCTCTAACATCGTTAATCTTTGACGTTGCGGTTGATATTCAAGCAATTCCGTAACGAGCTCTGCCGTTGACGATGCGTACGGCTCCATATATACAAGTGTCGGATTCTCAATGAAGTCTTCGCCACGACGGTGGTGGTCAATGACGACTTTATAATCTGTTTTATTTAATAATTTCTCATCAGCAACCATCTTCGGTCTATGCGTATCAACTACGACGATGAGTGTATTCTCTGTCACAATCGCTTCTGCATCATCTGGTGAGACGAAATATGACCATAAGTCTTCATCATCACGGATCGCATCAATCAGTCGTACGACTCCTGAATGAACATCATGTTCATCTAATACAATATACCCTTCGACATTGTTTCGGCGTGCAATATTTAATACACCAATCGCGGCCCCGACAGAGTCCATATCAGGTGATTTATGCCCCATAATGATGACATTTTCACTTGCTTCGATTAATCCTTTAAGGGCGTGGGAAATCACGCGTGCCCGTACTCTCGTGCGTTTTTCCATTGGATTTGTTTTCCCACCATAGAAGCGAACTTTACCTGCTTCATCTTTAATCGCAACCTGGTCACCCCCACGTCCGAGCGCTAAATCAAGACTCGATTGCGCGAGTGCCCCTAGGTCTGGTAGTTTCAGATCGACGCCTCCACCAACACCAATACTCAGGGTCAATGGGTTGCCGTGCTCTGTATTCAGTTCACGTACGGTATTTAAAATATCAAAATGATCTTCTTCCATTTCACGAAGAATCTTCTTCGTACCTACTGCTAAAAAGCGCTCCTGAGACGTTCGTTTTAAGAATAAGCCATACTTCTGTGCCCATTCATTCAGCACTTGCGTCACTTGCGAGTTTAATTGACTTTTCAACGTGTCATCCATCGTTTGTGTAATTTCTTCATAATTGTCCAGGAAGAAAATCGATAGAATCGTCTGCTCATCATGATATAACTGCTCGACCTGCACTTCATTTGTTCGGTCAAACAAATATAATAAGCGTTCTTCTTTACGAATCGTCACTTCATAAACACAATCTTTTAAGTCAAGCCATGTTTCTGTATAACCCTCTTTAATACGTCCGATTAAATCCTCTGATAATATATCGATATGCGTGCCAATCAGCACCTCTTCTTCTGCTAAATCAGAGAACTGATTCATATACGTATTCGTCCATTCAATTTTATAATCCTCATCATATAAGACAATCCCAATCGGCATTTCGAGCAAAGCTTCTTCACCGACCTTCTTAATGCGATGAGACAACGTTGCAATATACCGAGACCGCTCATTATGTAAGGATTGTTCTCTTTGAATACTATAATAAAAGGAAGCTGCGACGAAGAAAGTCAAAACGAGTCCATATTTCCAATTGTGCATCCAAACAAACGCTAATAAAACAAGCGAAATTCCATATAGAACCCAAAAGTGACTACGAAGGGTCGGCTTTTTATTCACATCTTGCATTCTCTTCAGCTCCTATTGCAAACTTCCCTGTTTTCTTTAAATCTAGGCACATATTTCTTACTCTTTAGGGGTCAACCGATCACGTAATCGGATGCCTATATCAATTATACCTAAAATCCTCGTTAATGAAAGAACGAGCGGGAAAACAAGTACCATCACTGTGAAGATGATTGGGAGAACAACTGGCATTCGTTTAACGTATGCAAAGTAATACGCAAATGATATCCCTTGCAAGAGAATAAAGAACGATAACAACGTCCATAGGTTATTCATAAACAAATACATCGTGCCTTCTGAGTCCATGGTTAGGAGGGCACCAATCATCACAAATAAATACAACCATAATAGAAATGCCGGCATTCGAATCGATCGAATCGGTGGAAATCGGAGCGGTTTCTCTTCTTTACGATTTAAGATTTTATAACCAATCCATTGCACAATCCAGCTTAGGACAACCCCGACAATTGCAAAAATTGCGGGCAGCATATCTTTAAATAATTGAATTTGATCTTTTAATATGTCTGTTTGCTCTTTTGTACGTTCGACACCCATATCATCGAGCAAACTTTGACTCATCTGAATCGAGTCATCCATCGAATGACTAATTGCGGTGACCCAGTTTACATTAAAGAGCCCTTGACTGATAAACATTGCAGCAATGAGCCCGACAATAAAGCCTGCTGCACCGCGAGCGAGCGTCTCATAAGGCGAGAGCTCTTCGTGAATCGCATAGCCAAGGAAAATCCCCATACCTGCTGCAATGACCGTAGCCGGTAACGAAAAGATAGGGAACACAAAAACAGAGAAGACAAGTGCTCCAACAAGAAGCAAAAGGCTTCCTTTAACACCGAAATGCCGTGTATATAATACAAACGGAATCGGCAAGAAAAATATCGAGAAAATAGACAGAACTGGGATCATGAGTGTTACCAATAATAACAAAACATAGATGGCAAGCATCCAAATTCCTTCTGTCACTTGTTTGCGTTGTTCCATTATTTCACCTCGTATATTCAACCAAGCATTTCGCTTATTTTGAACTTTCTATGTATCTACATATCATAACAGATTTTGGGTCAAGTTGGATACTAGAAGCTATTGAATCATGCTATACTTATGATGAAGATATCATAAAAGGATGAACAGCATTGAAGTTATGGAAACTCTTGATAAATGGAATACAGCTCCCAAGAAAAAAAGCTATGTTTGCCTTAAATCGTACCGGGATGGATTGGGCGATGATTTATACTTTTATCCTCCTACTTATCGCATCCATTCCTGCATTATCAGAACGACTGCTTCATCCTGACCCACCTGGGATGAACGCCATCTTTACTATTTTATATTTTTTCATGTTTTATTACTTGCCACTCGTCATTATGATGCTCATCGCTGTCGCAGGTGTAGCGTATATCGTGACATGGATTGCCAAACAGCGTCAGCGTAAATTAAAATACCAAATCTTTTTGAAAATGGGATTGTATGCTTTAGCCGTGCCGCTACTCTTATACACGATACTCGTTATCTTGTTTCCTGTTACAACAAATGATTTATGGTATGCGCTCATTTATGTATTTGTCGTCTTAAACGTGCTCATCAACCATTACCCGAAAAAACGAAAAAAATGAGCGTTGATTGGTAAAAAACAACCTGCTATAAACCCAAAAGACCTTCTCCAACTGGACTAGCTCACGTTGAGCTTCCTAATGTGGAAAAGGTCTTTTGTTAACTGATTGATTCGGCTGCTTCGTCTGCTATGACACGTGTATCGCATGCGTTGGAAAGTGGCTTTCATAGCACTTTCTGCTACTACACTAATCTGTTGATTAACCGAACTCACCTTTAATATAACCTTCTGTTCGGGAGTCTTTCGGGTGGTTAAAGATTACATCCGTACGGTCATATTCAACAATCTCCCCTTCAAGAAAGAATGCCGTGTTGTCCGAAATACGAGCAGCCTGTTGCATATTATGTGTGACAATGACGACAGAATATTTCTGTTTCAATTCCTGAATCAATGCCTCGATTTTTAAAGTTGACTTTGGATCAAGCGCAGACGTTGGCTCATCCATTAAAATGACACTTGGTTCAATCGCTAAGCATCTAGCAATACATAAGCGTTGTTGCTGTCCACCTGATAAACCGAAGGCATCTTTTTTCAAACGGTCCTTTACTTCATCCCAAATATACGCATCTCGTAAACTCCGTTCGACAATTTCGTCTAACACTTTTTTGTTACGTATCCCATGTATTCTCGGTCCATACGCTACATTTTCATAAATTGATTTCGGAAATGGGTTTGCTTTTTGAAAAACCATACCGACTACAGTTCTAAGCTCTTCCGAACGAAATGTTTTATCAAGTATATTCTTCCCTTTGTAGGCAATTTCCCCTTCCATGCGAACAGTTGGAATCAATTCAACCATGCGATTCAACGTTTTTAAATACGTAGATTTCCCACAGCCCGATGGACCAATAATCGCGGTGACTTCCTTATCACGAATGGACATATTAATATTTTTTAAAGCTTGCTCTTTGCCATACCAAAGATTTAAATCCGTCGTTTGATAAATCAATTCACCTTTTTCTGGTGCTTGTTTAAAAGCATATACATTCCCTTGCTGTACCGCTTCGTTTCTTTCTTCAACCGTTAGTAAACTCATAAGCCTTCACTCCTTTACATCATGAATGATTAATATCTTTTCTGAAATGTATTACGAACGATAATCGCCGTTGCATTCAGGACAAACAGAACAAACAGTAATACAACAATCGTTGCAGCTGCTAAGTTTGCATATTCCGCTACGAGCGTAGAATCGAGTGTCCAGTAATAAATTTGCATCGGCAATACGGTGAATTTATCCAATATCCCACCAGGAAATGGCATCAGTAACGCGGGAATCCCTAAAACAACAAGGGGTGCCGTTTCACCAATTGCACGTGATAGTGCCAAAATAGCCCCTGTTAAAATGCCGGGTAATGCTGCTGGAAGGACAATTCGCCTAATTGTTTGCCATTTGGTAGCACCTAAGCCATATGAGGCCTCACTTAAATGCTGTGGAACTGCACGAATCGCTTCTTGGCTCACCGAAACGATAATCGGTAGCACGAGCAAGGACATCGTTAAACCGCCGGCTAAAACAACATTTCCGAATTCCATCGCACGCACAAAAATTGTTAATCCTAAAATACCGTACACGATAGATGGAACACCTGCTAAGTTCATAATATTCGTTTGAATGATTGATTGTAGCTTGCCTTTTTTCACATACAATTCGAGATAAATCGCCGTACCTACACCGACCAACATAGAAACAGGTCCGACGACAACCATTAGCCAAAAGGTTCCAAGAATCGCACCCATAATCCCGGCACGATCAGCTTGTGTCGATAATTTTCCTGTTAAAAAATCAAGATTAATCCACGCCATGCCTTCTGAGACAACACGCGTTAAGAGGATTGTCAGTATAATTAATCCGAATAAAGTCGCCACCATGAAACATACTTTGGCCAGTTTATTCAGTACAATTCTGGCGCTGATTCTTTTTTTGACTTGTGCCATGTCAATGTATGCCATCTTAATAATCCTCCTTGAAGCGATGCGTCACATAGCGAGCGCATATATTCATCATGAACGTGAACACAAATAATGTGGCGGCAACAGCGTATAAACTGTAATAAATCGTTGAGCCTGCTGGGGCATCCCCACCCGTCACTTCAACAATATAAGCAGTCATCGTTTGCATCGATTGGGTAATATCATAAGTGAAATTTTTACTACTACCGCTGGCAATCGTAACAATCATCGTTTCACCGATTGCCCGTGATACCGCTAAAACGATAGAAACGATAATCCCTGATAATGCCGCTGGAATGACGACACGAAAAGTTGTTTCTAATTTTGTAGCACCTAATGCGAGCGCACCTTCACGCATCGCATTAGGTACGGCATTCATAGCGTCCTCTGACATCGAGGCAATCATCGGAATGATCATCACACCCATCACAATGCCTGGACTTAAAATATTCGTTGGTTCAAGACCCGGGATAAACTCTCTTAACAGCGGGGTGACAAACGTAAAGGCGAAAAAGCCATATACGATTGTCGGGATCCCAGCGAGTAATTCAAGCAACGGTTTAAAAACTTTTTTCACGCCATCTGAAGCATATTCACTTAGGTAAATAGCCGACATTAAGCCAACTGGTGTGGCAATCGCCATTGCAATCACAGATGAAGCAATCGTCCCAACGAGCAACGGCAAGATTCCAAATTTCGCATCTTGGCTTAATGGGTTCAGCACCGTTCCCGTAAAGAAATCCCACAGCGGAACACGTTTAAAAAATTCTACCGTTTCCGATAACAGTGTAACGACAATTCCGATCGTAATGAGTACAGAAATAGATGCAATGAGAAATAATAAAACAGGAATTAGCTTCTCCATTTTTTCAGAAACCTGTTTCATCTTACTTTTATGCATGATCATTTTTCGTACATCCGTTTTTGTAACGGGACTGTTTGTACTCATATGTGAATACCTCCTTTCTGTCTCATCCATGAAACGAAGTGGAGAAACTCTTTTATTTCTCCTTTAGCTTCTCTAGAAAAGTAAGATTTTCGTCAATTTCCTTTTTAGGTATTGGAGCGAAGCCTGTTTTACCCGCAAATTGATTGACATTGTTTAATGCAAAGATAGAGAAGTCTAATACTTCTGGTTTAGCTTTTGCTTGATCCACATTTAAGTACGTAAATACTGGTCTTGTAAATGGTGCATAATCGCCGTCCTCTGCAATCGTGTCAAGTGTCGGTTCGACAGCACCTTCACCAAAGTCAACCTGGACTGCCTGTAACTTATCTTTATTGTTCACGTAGTAACCAAATCCGAAAAAGGCAATGCCGTTTTTATCCTTTGAAACCAAATTCACTAAGGTTGAGTAATCTTGTTGCAGGTTAACCGAACTGACTAGATCCTGCTCTTCTAAAATATCTTCCCAGAAGAATTCATACGTTCCGTGGTTTTCGTTTGGACCATAGGTTTGAATCTTTTCATCTGGAAACTTCGGATCAATATCTGACCATTTTTCCACGTCACCATCTGCTGTAAAAATGTCTATAATCTGTTCTTTTGTTAGCTCATTTGCCCAATCATTATCCGGATGAACGACAAAGGTTAACCCATCCAGTGCAACTTTTAATTCCTTAACATCCATGCCAAGTTTTTCGGCTTTTTTCTTTTCTTCATCTTTTATTTGACGAGACGCATCATTGAAGTCCGTGCCATTTTCTTTCACTAGAAACTTTTCAAAACCAGCACTCGTTCCCGCTCGACTCACTTCAACTGATACATTTTCTTGTTCTGTTAACATGTACTCCTCAGCGAGCTTAGACATTAACGGATAAACAGTTCCCGAACCATCAATGACCACATTTCCTTCTAACTCTGCGTTATCTTTACCTGAGGCAGCTCCTTCTTTATCTTCTGAATTGCCACAAGCCATTAAAGTAATCGTTAAAATTGTTAAGATAAATACCAAGGTCATGCTTTTAAACTTCATCAATGTCATTCCTCCCCAGTTTTTTGGAAATGCTTTGCTTTACAATTCCTATGTTAAGACCCATATGTTGAGGAAGTATGACTGAGTTGTAAATAAATTGTTAAGTTGGCTTTCCGCAATTGTAAAATTTTGTTTACAATCGATAACTTCCTTTCTTATTTGAAGAAGCCTAGAGTATGATAGATTTAAGGTGATTTTCAGCTGGGGGGATGAAAATGAAGAAAAAGATTTTAATTGTCGATGATGAACAATCTATTGTGACCTTACTAACGTATAATATGGAAAATGCCGGTTATGAAACGGATGTCGCCTTTGACGGTGAAGAGGCCATTTCAAAAGCTATGGCCAATCCATATGATTTGATGATCCTTGACTTGATGTTACCTGAAGTAGATGGGTTAGAAGTATGTAAAACATTACGACAAAACAAAGTGCATACGCCTATCCTCATTCTAACTGCGAAAGAAGACGAGTTTGATAAAATACTCGGCCTAGAATTAGGGGCAGATGATTACATTACGAAGCCATTTAGTCCAAGAGAAATTGTCGCGCGGGTGAAGGCCATTTTAAGAAGGGTTAGACAACCTATCCCTGAGCAATATACAGCTTATGAAATCGGGGAGCTGGTTGTATACCCCGATAAATACGAAGCCACATTAGCAGGAGAAGCTCTTGCCTTTACGAGAAAAGAATTTGAACTCTTAGCCTATTTCGCTAAACATACGGGCATCGTACTCTCACGTGATCAATTACTTGCCCAAGTATGGGATTATGACTTCGCCGGTGATACTCGGATTGTCGATGTACATGTCAGTCGATTGCGGGATAAAATCGAGGAAAACTCTAAAAAACCATTATATTTGAAAACCGTACATGGACTTGGATATAAAATGGAAGAGCCCACATCATGAGAATTTCATCTTTAGATATAATTTTTATTTAAATAGATAATAAAAACAAAACCGCCGTAAACATTGATTAGACAACATTTATGGCGGTTTTAAATATTATAGATGTATATTCACTTCTTCTATTCACATTGTTATCCAATTATTATTTAATAACACTTGTTTCCTTTATCATTTTTTTCACTTGATTTGCTGCTTTGACTTTTACTTCTAGGCAAGGCGATATTTTTGTTTCATAATCTCCTTGACGAATCGTTTCTTTTAGTTCAGCAATCGTATCACATTCAGGGAATACGTTGAAGACAGAGCCATATTGAAATTGCTGATGCGTGTCACTACCGCCTACAACCGGAACCTTATATTCTTCGGCAAATGTTTGAACTCTTTCCTCCATGCTGAGCCCGTCCGTAAACAGATCCTTCCCATTTAAATCATATGCATCAAATTGTTTTAATACGGATGGTTCATGATGATGCCAAGGTGTTGATTTACGTAAAGGATGAGCACCAATTTTTAAAACATTGAAATTCGCAATCAAGGTTAACAAATCTTCTACGGGAATAAAACTCTCCTCATCATGATAAGGCAGAAGAAAATGTGCGATAGCCAAAATATCATCCCGAGATCCGATGACAAGAAAATGTCCAGTTTCCTGTACATCAATTTCCAATCCACAGAAGACCTTCATCCCTGCAATCTGATAATAATCGTTTTGGTAAGGATACTTTTCATGTAATCTTTCATATAACTCTATAATATTTGTAGCATTAAAATGTTCCGTTATGGCTAAGGCTGTGAGTCCACTCTCTTTAGCCTCTTGCATTTTCTCTTCTAAGTCTTCAATCGAAATATTTATTTTCTTTGATAAATTAGCATGTGTATGAAAATCGATATTCATATGAATCCTCCTTTTTAATTTCAATATAATTTAAGATGGGAATGTCACTCCAAACCATAAAATAGACAGGATGATAATCGTTTGGACAACAATAAATTGATAATCATGTTTCCCTAACTTTAAGTAGGCCAACTTTTGCTTTTTAGCTTCTCGATTATGCAGTGAATACGAGAAGCCTCGCACTTCCAAGGCTTCTACTGTCAGTCGTGTTCGCTTCGCTACATTCAGCATTAATGGATAGAACGACTGAACAATGACTTTAATGTAATAATAAATAATTCGCCATTTTAGAAAGCCTTGTTTTTCCGGTGTCTTTCCTCGTAACCGATAAGATTGGAATATTTGGTGATATTCATCTAATAAAATCGGCAGCATGCGAAAGGCATAAGATACAGCAAAACTAAATTGTGCCGGTAACCCTAAACTTAATAGACCGTCACTTAGTTTTTCTGGGCTCATACTAGCAAAAACAGAAACACTGG
>DVIO01000018.1 GCA_018711205.1 Candidatus Avamphibacillus intestinigallinarum
AAAGTCGGCAACGTCCTGTTGCCAACGCTGACACTAGCTCATCGTGAGCTTCGCGGTTAAACAGCACGAGTCTGAAGACCCCCCGCAGGAAGTGTCCTTCTTCCGAGGAGGCTGAAGCCGTGCCCGCGGAACGCGAAGTATATTTCTGAAACGATTGTATACTCTTATATCTATTGTTCGTTTTTATAATTGGTTACTTTAGTTATGTCCCATCTTCATACGTTTTCATCTGTTTAAAGGCAAGGTATGATTCTGTCTCAAATGTATATTTTATGCTACAATTATGCTTTAGTTCGAATCGTTTAAAGTTTATATTTGAAGGGACTGTATGTGCATGGGCGTCGTACGTACAAAGGATCTAGCAGATAATTTGAATTTGGAGTTAATTGCTGGAGAAGCAGGACTCGATAAAGAAATTACAACGAGTGATATTTCTAAGCCCGGTATAGAGATGACGGGATATTTTAAATACTATCCAAAAGAACGTATCCAACTGATCGGTAGAACAGAAATGTCTTATTTTTTAGAGCTTCCAGAAGCGGAGCAACAACATCGCATCGATACACTGTTTGCAGATGAAACACCTGGTGTTGTCATTGCCCGTGGTATGGAGGTACCTCAATTGTTTATTGATGAAGGGAATAAGAAACATGTTCCGATTTTTATTTCACCACTTAAAACGACACGTGTCTTATCCCGTATTACAAATTTCTTAGAAGCTAAGCTTGCACCGTTTACGGCAGTACATGGTGTACTGTTAGATATCTATGGTGTAGGTGTCCTCATTACAGGTGGCAGTGGTATCGGTAAAAGTGAGACTGCTTTAGAACTTGTGAAACGTGGTCATCGTTTAGTAGCGGATGATAGTGTAGAAATTAGGCAAGAGGACTACGAGCACTTAATTGGCATGGCACCGAATTTAATTGAGCATTTATTAGAAATTAGAGGTCTTGGTATCATCAATGTGATGACACTATTTGGTGCAGGATCCGTCCGTAAATTTAAAAAGATTAATATGGTCATCGATATTGAAGAATGGGACGAGGAAAAAGAGTATAATCGTCTCGGTTTAGAAGAGGAAACAGAGCAAATCATGGATGTTGTGTTACCTAAAGCAACCATTCCGATTCGACCAGGGAGAAACCTCGCTGTTATTATTGAAGTAGCCGCAATGAATTTCCGAGTCAAGCTACTTGGATTAAACCCTGCTGAAGAATTCTCGGAACGCTTAAATTCAATGATTGAACAAACAAAGCATGATTTAGAATAAGGAGAGATTGTATTTGAAGTGTAGCGCACCAGCATTAGACCGTGTATTTATTCAAATTGGCGGTATGTCAATTTATTGGTATGGCGTGATTATTGCAACTGGTTTATTTATTGGCTTGTATTTAGCGCAAAGAGAAGCGAATCGACTCGGGCTCAAAAAAGATACTATTTTAGATTTAATCATTATTGCAGCTCCTGTTGCGATTATTTTTGCTCGGATTTATTACGTTATTTTTGAATGGGAACAATATCAAGCAGGCCCATGGTGGAAGGTTTTTGCTGTATGGGAAGGTGGCATTGCCATTCATGGTGCCTTAATCGGAGCTGTTTTAACAGGCTTTATTTATGCCCGTGTAAAGGATATTTCGTTCTTCAAAATTGCTGATATTATTGCGCCAAGCTTGATTCTTGGTCAAGCGATAGGACGTTGGGGTAATTTCATGAATCAGGAAGCACATGGTGGAGCCATGTCGGCTGCTGCTTATGAGAATTTTCATCAGTATTTACCCGATTTCATCATGAATCAAATGTGTATTGAAGGTACATATTACTATCCGACTTTCTTATACGAATCATTTTGGAATATCCTTGTGTTTATTGGTTTAATCATGTTACGAAGAAAAAATCCATTACGTGGAGAAATATTCCTAAGTTATTTAATGATGTATTCGATTGGTCGATTCTTCATTGAAGGTTTACGAACAGATAGTTTATATGTTGTGCCTGGGCTAAGAACAGCACAACTGATTTCAGTTGTTTTAATTATTCTAGCCGTCAGTTTAATCATCTATCGTAGAAAAACAGGTTTAGCAGCTGTTCACTATGATGGCAAGAAACGTAAATGATGGGGAATAACTTAAATGAATGAGTATTTAGGATAAAGACATTTTTATACATCTATAAAAGTGAGGGGGAAGCGCATTGCCATATGAAACCATTTTATTTGATTTAGATGGGACGTTAATTGATACGAATAAGTTAATATTAGCTTCATTTCAACATACCTTTGAACAATACGATATGCAGTTTACAACTGAAGAACTGATTCAATTTAATGGGCCGCCTTTACGTGATACGTTTTATAATATTGATGCGAAAAAAGCGGAAGAAATGATTGAAACATACCGTAAACATAATATTGAACATCATGATGCATATGTGACGGCATTTCCGTATGCAGTTGATGTCGTTAGAAAGCTTTCGCAACAAGGTTTTAAATTAGGAATTGTCACTACTAAAATGCGTCCGACTGTAACGATGGGATTGGCTTTAACAGGGTTAGATCAATATTTCGATACAGTGATTACATATGATGATGTAGATCATCCCAAGCCACATCCTCAACCCGTACAGATAGCCATGGAGCAGTTAGGTGCTACAATTGATTCCACATTGATGATTGGTGATAGTAGTCAAGATATTGAATCAGGCCAACGTGCACAAGTTGCTACAGCTGGTGTGAGCTGGACATTAAAAGGTAAAGATTACTTACAATCCTTACAGCCAACTTATATGTTGGAAGATATGCGTGATGTATTAACGATTGTAGGAGCATAAGTATGCGAAGAACAAAGCGATATCCAGTCGAAGGCACAAATGCATTATGGCAATTGTATCAAACGGTGTCTTTCTTTAAAGTGATGAAGAACTTTATTGTCATTCAAATTGCTAGATATACACCTTTTGTAAAAGTAAAACGTTGGTTATACACTGTGTTTTTAAAGATGAAAATCGGCCCTTATACTGCATTTGCGCTAATGGTGATGCCAGATATTATGTTTCCAGAAAAGATTACCATAGGGAGAAATTGTGTTATAGGCTACAATACGACAATCCTTGCACATGAATATTTAATAAAAGAATATCGTTTAGGTGACGTCCGAATCGGTCATGATGTGATGATTGGTGCAAATTGTACGATTCTTCCAGGGATCGAAATAGGAGACGGGGCAATGATTAGTGCTGGGACACTCGTTCACAAAGATGTACCAGCAGGTGCTTTTGTTGGTGGAAATCCAATGCAGTTGATTTATACAAAAGAAGAGATGGAAAAACGGCAAGCCAATCATTCGTTAAATGAAACATAAAAAATTCATAAATGATCAAGTGTCTATACATGAATAGTGCATTTTTAGGGTAAACATAAGGTAGGTTAACAAACAAGAGGAGGCCCCAAATCATGACGACATTTTCTAGCTATAAACGCGAGGAAATAATGAATAACATACAAGAAACTTCACTAGATTTACTCGTAATCGGTGGAGGTATAACAGGTTCAGGTATCGCTTTAGATGCAGTCACAAGAGGTTTAAATACAGCTGTGATTGAAATGCAAGACTTTGCGGCAGGTACATCAAGTCGTTCGACAAAACTTGTTCATGGTGGTTTACGTTATTTAAAACAGTTTGAAGTCGGTTTAGTGGCAGAGGTAGGAAAAGAACGTGCCATTGTTTACGAAAATGGGCCACATGTTACGACTCCGGAGTGGATGTTACTTCCATTTCATAAAGGTGGGACATTCGGACCGTTTACAACCAATATCGGCTTACGAATGTACGATTTTTTAGCAGGCGTTAAAAAGAAAGAACGACGTAAAATGTTATCTCCAGAAGAGGCATTACAAACAGAACCCTTGATTAAAAAAGAGAACTTACGTGGTGCAGGTTATTATGTGGAGTATAAAACAGATGACGCAAGACTAACGATTGAAGTCATGAAAAAAGCGGTTCAAAAAGGTGCTCTTGCGCTGAATCATACAAAAGTGACAGAGTTGCTTACAAATGATGCGGGTAAATTGATTGGTGTGATTGTAGAAGATCAAATCACTGGAAAAACGAGCGAGATTTTTGCGAAGAAAATCATTAATGCTGGTGGTCCATGGGTTGACCAAATAAGAGAATTGGACGAAGAAATAACCGGCAAACGATTACAACTGACTAAAGGTGTGCATCTCGTGTTTTCTAAGGAAGTATTTCCTTTAAGACAGGCGATTTATTTTGATACGCCAGATGGACGGATGATTTTTGCAATTCCACGAGCTGGTAAAACATATGTGGGTACAACAGATACCCCGTATCAAGGTGATATAGCTAACCCAACGATTACAGAAGAAGATCGAGAATATATTTTAGATGCCATCCGTTATATGTTCCCGACGATTGATTTAAAACAGGATGATATTGAATCAAGTTGGTCAGGGTTACGTCCGTTGATTGCAGCTGAAGGTAAAAAACCTGGTGAAATCTCACGAAAAGAAGAAATCTTTATTTCTGATTCTGGACTGATTTCGATGGCCGGTGGGAAGCTAACAGGCTACCGGAAAATGGCAGAAGAAGCTGTTGATACGGTTGTAAAACAATTCAAAGAAGAAGGTATTCTTTATGATAAGTCAAGTACAAAAGACTTACCGATTTCAGGTGGAGAAGTTGGTGGCTCATACGGCTTTAGTCGATTTAAAAAACGTATGATTGAACAAGGCATGATTCATAACCTATCTGAAGACGAGGCTAGTAACTTGATTTCAACGTATGGCGCGAATGTAGAGAAAATATATGAATATATTGAAGCAGCACAAGACGATATGGCATTGTCAAAAGTGATGTATGCTCAATTGAAGTATGCAATTGAAGAAGAAATGGCTTATAAACCAACTGACTTCTTTATTAGAAGAACAGGTAAGTTATTCTTTGATATTGCGTCTGTCGTACAGTATAAGGACGCTGTCTTAGATTATATGAAAGATGAGCTAAACTGGACAGATACACAAACTAAAGACTATACAGAGGAAATGAATCGACTTATAGATGAAGCACAACATGCTGAAACAAAAAAAGATCATTAATCTAAAAAAAGCCTTTACAAATCTGGTATAAAATCTAAATACAATATGTTATACTTTTGGTTGGATTTAAAGATAGGGGGATATGAATGCCCAAGCTTAAGAAAAAATCGGACCAAAATGATAACATTCTCTCGTTTTTTCCAGAGGGAGAATTTTGTTTTTCTAAAGGTGTAAAAGCTTTTCAACAAGGAAAATTCGAGTTGGCAGGGAAGTGGTTAAGAAAAGCAGTTGATATCGAACCACAAGAACCTTTATATAAATGCCAATTATCGATTATATATACAGAAATCGGTTTTTATCATGCAGCGAATGAATTATTAATGAATGTCCTGAATGATAAACAAGCCCATTATCCGGATTGTTATTACTTATTAGCAAATAACTATGCTCATTTAGGACTGCTAAATGAGGCGAAACGTTATGCGCTCTTATATTTAGATGAAGTTCCAGATGGCGAGATTAGTAAAGATGCTAAAGACTTATTAGAGCTGATTGATATTGAAGATGAGGACACGAATCCGTTTAGCAATGAAGAGGATGAGCTACTCATGTATCAGGAAACGGCTTTTCGTCATGTAGAACATATGGAGTGGGAAAAAGCATTACCCGTATTAGAAGAGATGATGGCATTGTTTCCAAATCATACAATTGCCAAACACGATTATGCTGTCACACTTTATAATTTAGGTAGAGAAGAAGAAGCGATTGACAGGGAATTAACTATGCTTGAAGAGCATCCAAATACATTAAATAGTTATATGAATTTAGCTGTTTTCTATTATGACCGAAATGAAATGGATAAAGCCGAAGCTTGTATTCAATCCTTATTATCGGTTTATCCGATATTGGAGCAACAAAAGCTTCGTATCGCTGTTACGCTAGCAAAAACAAATCATGTTGAAGCGGCCCTACCCAGATTCGAGCATTTAAATACAGCCTATGCCAAACATCATCCATCATATTATCGTTGGTTTAGCTGGTCATTGTATTCAATGAACCAGGTAGAACGTGCGCAAAAATTATGGGCAAAAGGATGTAAAGCTCATTCGATTTTGCAAACTGAAGAAGTCCCGTGGTAATTATAAGCAAAAACATGGACTAATTCGTAATAGTTTAATATGCTGAAATTAGATGAAATGAAACATTCATAGCACATATGTAAAAGGGGCGACGTATATGTCAGAAGATCAAATTTTAGATGTGATTATTGTAGGTGCGGGTCCAGCTGGTATGACAGCAGCTGTTTATGCATCACGTGCGAATTTAGATACGATGATGATTGAAAAGGGTATTCCCGGCGGTCAAATGGCGAATACAGAAGATGTAGAAAACTACCCTGGGTATGAGCATATTTTAGGGCCGGATTTATCGAATAAGATGTTTGAGCATGCTAAAAAATTCGGTGCAAAATATCAATATGGTGATATAAAAGAAGTCATTGATCATGGTGACTATAAGACTGTTATAGCTGGTTCTAAGGAATTTAAAACAAGAGCATTAATCATTACGACCGGGGCAGAATATAAGAAAATGGGCATTCCAGGAGAAGAAGACTTAACTGGACGCGGTGTTTCATACTGTGCTGTTTGTGATGGTGCTTTCTTTAGAGATAAAGAGCTTGTTGTTGTCGGTGGTGGAGATTCAGCAGTAGAGGAAGGCATCTACTTGACGAAATTCGCTAAAAAAGTAACGATTATCCATCGTCGTGATGAACTACGTGCACAAAAGATTATTCAAGATCGTGCATTTGACAACGATAAAATTGAATTCATTTGGGATACAGTCGTTGAAGAAATTAATGGGGAAGATGGTAAGGTCAGTTCGGTATCCTTATTAAATCGTAAAACAAATGAGAAATCTGAATTTAATACAGATGGTGTGTTTATTTATATCGGAATGATTCCATTAAGTGAACCATTCAAATCACTTGGCATTACGAATGAAGAAGGTTATATTCCAACAAACGCGAATATGGAAACAAATGTACCTGGTGTGTATGCGGCAGGAGATATTCGTGAAAAAGAACTACGCCAAATTGTAACGGCTACAGGTGATGGAAGTATTGCTGCTGAAACAGCACAAAAATATTTAGAAGAACTAAAAGATAAACAAAAAGCTAAATAAAAAGTCATAAAAATATGACAAAAAGTAATTAAATGTTAATCTTTTGTAATGTTACGATGACTTTAAATAAGGTATAATAAGACTATCAATTGACCCCCCTTTTTAATATAATAATGAATTGATAGTGGTACAGACTTCGTGTCTGTGCCTTTTTTTCTTTAATGAATAAGAATTAATTGATAATATAAGGCGATTCATTGTTGCTTCAATTATTTCATTGTATAATGTAAGTATGAAATAAAGCATAATGAACGAAGATGTAAAGAAAGATGCTGCAAGGTATAACGATTCTAATGAATCATGATAAAAAGGGGGACTCTTTTTGGAACAAAGAGAGAAAGAAACGAAGCTTGTGATTATTACAGGAATGTCTGGAGCGGGAAAGACAGTTGCCATTCAAAGCTTTGAAGATCTTGGTTATTATTGTGTTGATAATTTACCTCCTGCACTGTTACCCAAATTTCTTGAATTGATGAAGGATTCACGCAATACAATTCATGAGGTTGCGCTTGTGATGGATTTAAGAGGTCGTGAATTTTTTGATTCATTATTTGAAGCGCTAGATATGTTAAGCCATGAGAACTGGATTGAAGAAAATATCCTATTCCTAGATGCAGAAGATGAGAAGCTTGTCACCAGATATAAAGAAACAAGACGATCTCATCCACTTGCCAATGGCGGATTGCCTCTTACAGGGATCCATCAAGAGAGACAAATGCTTGACGAACTAAAGGGACGTGCTCAACACATTATCGATACAACGGATTTAAAGCCGAAGGAATTACGTGAGAAAATTTTAAAGTATTATCAGGATGATCAAGACGTATTCTCTGTTCATTTGGTGTCGTTTGGATTTAAATATGGTATTCCGATTGATGCTGATTTAGTTTTTGATGTACGTTTCTTACCAAATCCACATTATGTCCCTCAGATGCAGCCATTAACTGGATTAAATCCAGAAGTATCTTCCTATGTATTTAAATGGACGGAAACACAACGGTTTATCGAGAAACTGAATGATTTGTTGCAATTTACATTGCCACAATATAAAAAAGAAGGACGCACACAGCTTGTTGTTGCAATTGGATGTACTGGGGGCCAACATCGGTCTGTCGCTTTGACTGAGCATTTCGATAAACTACTTGGCAAACAATATATGACCCATACAACACATCGTGATATTGAGAAACGAAAGGAAACGACATGACGAACCAAAAGAACCCAAATGTTGTTGTTATTGGCGGCGGAACCGGGATGCCGGTTATTTTAAGAGGTTTAAAGGAATTACCGATTCATTTGACGACGCTCGTAACCGTTGCAGACGATGGAGGTAGTTCAGGACGCATTCGCTCGATTATGGATTTGCCAGCACCCGGAGACATTCGGAATTGCTTAGCTGCTTTATCTGATGCTGAACCTTTTTTGATACAACTATTTCAACATCGTTTTACTGAAGGGAATGGCTTATCAGGTCATTCAATGGGAAACCTGTTACTTGCTGCTATGGCTTCAATTACTGGTGATTTTTACAAAGGTATTCAAGAGTTATCAAGAGTGCTGTCTGTAAAAGGGGACATTTACCCAATTACGAATGAAAGTTTGTCGTTATCGGCTGAAATGATGGATGGTAGCATTGTAAATGGTGAATCGAAAATTCCTATAGAGAATAAACGGATTAAGCGTGTGTTTTTAACGCCTGATCCAGCGCAGCCATTACCTGATGCGATTAAAGCAATTGAACAGGCTGATATCGTCGTTATTTCACCTGGGAGTTTATATACAAGCATTTTGCCAAATCTAATCATTCCAGGTGTAGGTAAAGCCCTTTCTGAAACGAAGGCGAAAGTCATCTATATTTGTAATTTAATGACGCAATCTGGTGAAACAGCAGGCTATGCTGCATCAGATCATGTGCAAGCCATCTTTGATCATATTGGTCCAAATACAGTAGATGCCATTGTTTCGCCAAATGAGTCGATTGATAAGCGAATTCAAGCCATTTATGCAGAAGAGAATGCACAACCTGTTATTTATGACATGGCATACTTAGCTGATATGGGGCTAGAAATCATTGAAGGCGATATTATTATTGAAAGAGATGGCGTCATACGACATGATGCTAAGAAGATTGCTGAATTGATTCATGCCTTATTGTAAAACATTAACGTATTTTGATATATATTGCTGAATTGAAAAGAGAAAGGAGGCTTTTTAGGTGTCCTTTGCTTCTGAAATAAAAAAAGAACTAACAGGTATTGAGGATGAAAGCAGTGAATCGTTAGAAGCTGAACTAAGTGCATTGATTCGCATGAACGGTGTTTTATCGACATCCAAAGAAGCTTATACGATAGATATTCAAACAGAAAATGCAGCAATCGCCAGACGTATTTATACGTTGATAAAAGAGATCTACAAACATCCAGTTGAATTGCTTGTCCGCAAGAAAATGAAATTAAAAAAGAATAATGTCTATATTGTTCGGTTGAAAAAAGCCGTTAAAGACTTGTTGCAATACTTAAACGTCATGGATGAAACTGGACAAATGATTGACCATATACCAGATAAATATATCAAACAAGAGACAAGTCAAAAAGCTTATTTGCGTGGAGCCTTTTTAGCAGGTGGATCGGTGAATAATCCGGAAACCTCGTCTTATCATTTGGAGATTTTCGCAAATAATGAAACCCATAATGATTCGATTTGTGCTTTGTTAAATACATTTGATTTGAGAGGACGTACGTTACAAAGAAGAAATGGTTATATTACGTATATTAAAGAAGCTGAAAAAATAACCGAGTTCCTAATTATCATTGGTGCGTATAATGCTTTGTTTAAATTTGAAGATGTACGAATTGTCAGAGATATGAGAAACTCTGTGAATCGACTGGTGAATTGTGAAACCGCTAATTTAAATAAAACAATCGGTGCAGCGTTCAGACAAATTGAAAGTATTCAATTTATTGAAAACACAGTTGGTATCGAAGCTCTTCCACAAAAGTTACAAGAAATTGCTAAGCTGCGTGTCGAACATCAAGAAGTGTCACTTCGAGAATTAGGGGAACTTGTTCAAAGTGAAAGCATTTCCAAATCAGGCGTGAATCACCGATTAAAGAAAATTGAACAGTTTGCCGATAAACTAAGACAAGAGGGTACAATTGTGTAAAAGAAATGATCATAGAAATAGACACATGAAACGAATGTAATATGGGAAAAGGTAGAATACTAAATCAAAAAAGAAGGATGATGGAGATTGGTTCAGAGGACATTAACGGTTAAGCTAGATCCCGGGTTGCAAGCAAGACCGGCAGCACAATTCGTTCAAGAAGCGGTAAAATTTTCTTCTAATATTTTCATTGAAAAGAATCAAAAGCAAGTGAATGCAAAAAGTATTATGGGGTTAATGAGTTTAGCAATTGCTCAGTATGAAACGATTGAGTTGATTGCTGAAGGAACTGATGAAGAAGAGGCTTTGGAACATTTAGGGAATATTATTGAACAAATGCATTAACTCGTAAAGATATGTGTCCAGCGTAAAAGATTTTGATGACAGCTTTCACCTTGTGAATGTGGCGAGAGCTGTTTTTTGTTGTAAAGAAAGATAATCTATTGCTACATAAAAAAAGACTCTCCTTCTAAAAGGAGAGTCTTATTCATAGAAATGAGCTTATTTTTCTTTGTCTTCTTTTGGTTTACGTTCTAGTACTTTATCAATTAAGCCATATTCTAATGCTTTTGGAGCAACCATGAAGTTATCACGATCTGTATCGCGCTCGATTACTTCTAATGGCTGACCCGTACGTTCAGAAAGAATTTGGTTTAATTTTTCACGCATTTCGATGATACGTTTTGCATGAATTTGAATGTCAGATGCTTGACCTTGTGTTCCACCAAGTGGTTGGTGAATCATAATCTCACTGTTTGGAAGGGCATAACGTTTACCTTTCTCACCAGCTGTTAGTAGGAAAGCACCCATTGATGCTGCCATACCAGTACAAATAGTAGAAACGTCTGCATTAATGAATTGCATCGTATCATAAATCGCCATTCCAGCTGTAATTGATCCACCTGGAGAGTTGATATAAAGTGAAATATCCTTCTCAGGGTCTTCTGCTTCTAGGAAGAGAAGTTGTGCAACAATTGAGTTTGCTACGTTATCATCAATTGCACTTCCTAGCATAATAATTCGGTCTTTTAAAAGACGTGAGTAAATGTCATATGCACGTTCACCGCGATTGGTTGATTCAATTACTGTAGGTATTAAGTTCATAAAAAGATCCTCCTTTTGATCGGTAAATCAATATCCATTTTCATCATAACTCAATAGGTCAATAAAGGTCAAACAAAAACATTTTACATTTTTCGCATATGTAAAATGAGTTGATTCTCTAGATGATAGGGTTATGTATAATCATATACATTTTCCCCGAAGTTCGCATCTTTCAAACCTTATATCGATAAAAATCTGGAAATATTTAAGCCAATCCAGGCAGCAAGCAGGCTTAATACGACGGAAGTGAGTACATAAAGCAAGGCTAGCCCAAAACGGTGTTTCGTGAGTAAAGTAATGGTTTCAGTACCAAACGTAGAGAAGGTTGTGTAGGCGCCACAAAATCCAACACCAACGATTAACCAAATCGTTTCAGTCATGATGCCTGCCTGTAGTAAATAAGCGCACAAGCCTAATAGGAAAGCACCTGAAATATTTAGAAACCAAGTGCCAATCGGAAAAGGCGAAAGAGAGCGGCCTATTTTATTTACAAGTGCGCCTAAAGTATAACGACATATGGCGCCGATTGAGCCAGCAATTCCAATCATTACTGTCATTTCACTTCACTTCCTTTTACGAAGAAATACAAGGCAAGCTGCTTTCCGATGTAAGCCAACATTAAACCAACGACGATGCTGAGTCCAACATAACTACAAGCAGATAGAATATGATTGTTCTGAATCAGTTGGATTGTCTCGACTGAGAATGTTGAAAACGTTGTAAATGAACCTAATATGCCCGTTCCGATTAACGGAGTAAAATAACGACGTACGCCTTGAAATTGAGCGAGATACGTCGAAAAGAAACCTAATAATAAACAACCTAATAAATTTGTAATAAATGTTGCAAGCGGAAATACTGCATTTGTTAATAATAAAGTAGATACACTATAACGTAACAGTGTACCGATGAATCCCCCAAGACCAACTGCAATTATATTCATTGCCTGACCTCCTCAAAAGATGAATCGACATATAAAAAACTCCTGCACAAGACATACTTCACCCGTTGTCTTATACAGGAGTCATTAGCTAATGTTGTGATCACATTAACGGTTATGGCGAACTCCATCGCCTTTAGTTATTAAGCGCGCCTAAGAGGATTCGAACCCCTGCACCTGGTACCGGAAACCAGTGCTCTATCCAACTGAGCTATAGGCGCAATAGTCAAACATGCACAAATTAGTATAACTTTTTCGTGCTAGACTTGCAAGCAAATTAAAAGGAGACGTCTTGAAACGTCTCCTAGGTTTTAGGGATTATTCGTCTTTTAATAAAAGCGTAATCAGTGTAGTTCCGATATAGGTTGTCAGACGGAATGCAGAATCTAATCCATTCCAATCAGAACTTTGCCACATAGCAAACCATTCTCCACCAACAACTTGGAAACCAAGGAACCAAACACTAATTCCAAGTAAAAGCCCAACGATGCCCCATTTTTTTGCTTCATGGAAAGCAATCGCATCGTCATTACGATGTTTGATCATTTTAAATGCACCTAATAAACATAGAATCGCAATCGCCCATTCAAGCACGATGATAAAAATATAGCCAACATGATGTAATGTAGAGGAAGTAATCGCTCGGTACATTAAGCTATTGCCTTCAAATGTTGTGTCCATACTTAGTACATGATGTACGAATTGATAGTTTGATTGGTAATCGGTTACGTTACCAAAGGCAACGAATAAAGCATATAATCCAAAGAATCCAGTTAGTGCAGCTTTTGTAAGTCTTGTAATAGAATTTGTATTCATGTGATATTCACCCTTTTATTTTAATTAATTTTAAATTTGTCTACTTCTTCGGTTAATTCCTCAGCAATGGAAGCTAGATTTCTTGCGCCATCTGACATGTCTTCTACAACAGCTGTTTGTTCTTCAGCTGAAGCGGCAACATCTTCGGCATTCAAATTGAGATTATGATAAATCTTAGAAATGCCATCAATTTCTTCAGTTAAGTTAGACGTTATCGCCTCTACTTGAGCCGAAATAGTTGAAGTTTCTTGGAATTGACTAGACACTTCTTCAACTGCGTTTAAAATATGTGTAAACGCATTACCTGCTTCATCGGTTAGGCGATTTCCTTCCTGAACAGCATTGTAGCCTTTGTTCATACTTTCCATCGCATTTGAGATTTCATTTTTAATTTCTACAATTAATTCGTTAATTTGGTTTGCTGCTTTACTAGATTCAACAGCTAGTTTACGTACTTCATCTGCAACTACGGCAAATCCTTTTCCAGATTCACCAGCACGAGCGGATTCAATAGCAGCATTTAATGCAAGTAAGTTTGTTTGTTCTGCAATCGACGTAATAAATGATGAAATCGTTTCAATTTGTGTTGATTTATCATTTAACTGGTTAATGATGGTATTTGATTGTTTTGTATGCGTGTCGATGAGTTGCA
>DVIO01000145.1 GCA_018711205.1 Candidatus Avamphibacillus intestinigallinarum
TATACATATTCGGATTGATTTATTCAAAATAAAAAAGGGCTTGCATCCATGTGCTAAGCCCCTTTCTTTTTGAGATTTTATCGAATTTCTTTAATACGTGCAGCTTTACCACGAAGGTTACGTAAGTAATAAAGTTTCGCACGGCGAACTTTACCACGGCGAATAACTTTAATATCATCAACACGTGGTGAATGTACTGGGAAAGTACGTTCTACACCAACACCGTAAGAGATTTTTCTTACTGTGAAAGTTTCACTAATTCCACCGTTTTGACGTTTAATCACAACACCTTCAAAAACCTGGATACGCTCACGGTCACCTTCTACTACTTTTACGTCAACTTTTACTGTATCCCCTGCTTTAAAGTCAGGACGGTCAGTACGAAGCTGATCTTTTGTAATCTCTGCAATTAAATTTTGCATTTGATTTCTCTCCTTCCAAACTAATGCTCTTATTTCATAATAAATAGCGGAACATCGTTTATTCGACACAAATAATAATATATCATAGTGATTGCTTCAAATCAATCTATTTTCAAGATTTTTTATCATGGTCTGATGTTCTAATCAACGTCTCAACATAAGCCTTTTGAGAATTTGTTAAAGACAATTCATCTAATAAATCAGGCCTCCGGTAATAAGTTCTTTTTAGGGATTGCTGCATACGCCATTCCTCTATCCAAGCGTGATTACCACTCATAAGTACCTCAGGTACCTTCATACCACGAAAATCTTTTGGTCTTGTGTAATGCGGGTGCTCTAACAATCCTGTCGAAAATGAATCTAACGGTGCTGATTCATGATTACCTAATACATCAGGTAATAAACGAACAACACTATCCATAACGACCATGGCTCCTAATTCTCCGCCTGTTAGAACATAATCACCAATCGAAATTTCATCTGTAATAAGGTGTTCTCTAATCCGTTCATCGTATCCTTCATAATGTCCACAAATAAAAATCAAATGATCTTCATTCGCTAATTCTTCTGCTTTCTTTTGTGTGAAGCGCTCTCCTTGAGGACACATTAAAATAATTCTTGGTTTATCTTTGGATTCCGTTGTAATATCTTCAACTGCGTCAAAAATAGGCTGAGGGGTTAAAACCATTCCCGCTCCACCTCCATAAGGATAATCATCTACCTTGTGATGTTTATTTGTTGAATATGAACGGAAATCAATACAATTATAATGAAAACGGCCTTTCTCTTGTGCTCGCTTCATAATAGACTCATTTAATATACCTTTAAACATTTCTGGAAATAACGTTAAAATATCAATTTTCATCATTCTAATAGCCCATCCATCGGTTCAATACATATCATTTTCTTAGAAAGATTTACTTCTGTCACGACATCATCAATATAAGGAATTAAGACATCTTTCTTATTACCACAATCTACAACCCAAACATCATTTGCACCTGGTGAGAGGATTTCCTTTACGGTGCCTAATATATCTCCATTGGGTAAATAGACATGGCAACCAATAATTTCGTAATAATAATACTCATTTGTATCTAACGGAGGGAGTTGTTCCTCTTCAATCGTTAAATACATATTTTTATATTTTTCAATTTCATTAATATCTTTGAATTCATTAAAAGTAAGTAAATCATATCCTTTATGGATACGATGCTTTTTAATCGTAACTTTAATCGGATCTTTTTCATCTTTTGACAAAATATACAAGACATTTCCAACTTGGAAACGATCATCAAAATCAGTGATTCGTAATACTTTTACTTCTCCTTTTAACCCGTGTGTATTAATAATTTTGCCTACATTAAAAAGTTTTTGTGTCATCTCATCACCTACTATTTTCAATACGAACAACTTGTTCATCTTCAAAAACAATTGTTGCTTCACCCATGACTTCATCCCAAGACATTCCTAATTGAACATCAACTAAGGCATCCACTTCCTTTTCAACAATTTCACTACCAATTGGTAACACAGCTAGCTGATTTATTTTAAAATTAATTTGTTCCATAGTGGCTAAGCGTGTATTTTTTTCTTGT
This sequence comes from Candidatus Avamphibacillus intestinigallinarum, assembly GCA_018711205.1. Classification (GTDB taxonomy): domain Bacteria; phylum Bacillota; class Bacilli; order Bacillales; family Amphibacillaceae; genus Avamphibacillus; species Avamphibacillus intestinigallinarum. The sequence continues at coordinate 2,021 of DVIO01000145.1, forward strand.
TTGAATCGTTCTTGAATTTGCAATTTATGATGTGCAGATTTATTTTGTGATAATACTTTCTTTTCCTCAAATTGTAATTGCTCACATTCTTGTTCAAGTTGCATTTTTTGAGTTAAAAAATGATCGTATAGCTGCTGTTTGCTATGTTCAGTTAAAACTTGCTTAACGCGTACCTTCTTAATGATTTTCATCATTATGGCCACCTTTTAGATTAATCAATTTTTACCATTATAGCAAATTTTAAAAATCCTTAAAAGAAAATGGAGAAGGTACGATACCTTCTCCATTTACGTAATATTTAATACAACCCTTTTATCTAAATGAGAATTGCTTGCATATACTACTGTTCGAATCGCTTTAGCAATCCTACCATTCTTACCAATTACTTTTCCGACATCATCTGGATGAACGGTTAAATGATAAATCAATCTTTTATCATCCTCTTCTTCTTCCACCCGGATGTCGTTCGGATGGTCAACAATAGGAATGACAATCGATCTAATGAGGGCTTCCATATCATCACACTACTTTACTGTTTGTTTTTCTGATCATGGAATTTTTGCATAATACCTTGTGATGAGAACAAGTTACGAACTGTGTCAGATGGCTTTGCACCTTTAAACATCCAGTCTACAGCTTTTTCCTCATCAATTTTTAATTGAACTGGTTCTGAAACCGGATTGTATGTACCGATTTGTTCAATTGAACGTCCATCACGTGGAAAACGAGAATCTGCTACTACAATACGATAAAATGGTTTTCTTTTAGAACCCATACGTTTTAAACGAATTTTAACTGCCATGTATGGCACCTCCAATATCTTTCCTTTTACATTACATTTATAGATTGTATCAGAAATAAAAACAGGTGTAAAGTGTTTTTACATTACATGAAGGGTAATTTAAATCCTTTACCTTTTTTACCTTTACCCATGTTTGACATTTGCTTCATCATTTTCTTCATATCTGCAAATTGTTTTAACAAGCGATTAACTTGTGACACATTTGTACCTGAGCCTTTAGCAATTCTTTTTTTACGGCTTGCGCCAATGATTTCCGGTTCACTACGCTCTTTTTTCGTCATCGATTGAATAATCGCCTCTATATGAACGAGTTGTTTTTCATCAATTTGAGCATTTTTTAAACCTTTCATTTTTCCAGCGCCGGGAATCATCGACATGATATCTTCTAAGGGACCCATTTTTTTCACTTGTCCCATTTGTTCTAGAAAATCATCAAATGTGAATGACATTGTACGCATTTTTTCTTCTAAATCTTTTGCTTGTTTTTCATCAATATTTTCTTGTGCTTTTTCAATTAGCGTTAAGACATCGCCCATTCCAAGAATTCTCGAAGCCATACGCTCTGGATGGAATGGTTCCAATTCATCTAGTTTCTCACCCATACCTGCATATTTAATCGGTTTGTCTGTAACAGATCTAATCGATAACGCAGCCCCACCACGTGTATCACCATCAAGCTTCGTTAATACAACACCTGTAATGTCTAGTAATTCATTAAAGTTCTCCGCGACATTTACAGCATCTTGACCTGTCATAGAGTCAACAACTAATAAGATTTCATCAGGATTGGCGAATTCTTTAATTTCTTTCAACTCATTCATAAGCTCTTCATCAACGTGGAGCCTACCAGCCGTATCAATAATGACATAGTCATTATGATTTTCTTTAGCTTGTTCCAGTGCTTGTTTTACAATATCAACTGGTTTTGTATCTTGACCTTGTGAGTATACTGGCATATTTAACTGAGTTCCGAGTGTCTCTAATTGTTGAATCGCGGCAGGACGATATATATCACATGCTACTAATAACGGAGACCGGTTATGTTTCTTTCTTAATAAATTTGCTAATTTACCAGTTGTTGTCGTTTTACCTGCCCCTTGTAAACCGACCATCATAACGATTGTTGGTGGACGATTCGCAACCGCAATCTTACTTTCTTCTCCACCCATTAATTCAGATAATTCCTCTTTTACAATTTTAATAACTTGTTGACCTGGTGTTAAACTTTCCATTACTTCTTGGCCAACAGCACGTTCTTTAATACGATTGATTAAACTTTTCACAACTTTAAAGTTCACGTCTGCTTCTAATAATGCTAAGCGCACTTCACGCGTCATTTCTTTTACATCTTGTTCAGTGACTTTACCCTTACCAGTGATTTTCTTTATCGTACCTTGTAAACGTTCGGCGAGCCCTTCAAATGCCATAGAAACTATCCTCCTAATCCAATTCTTTAATTTGTTGTATTTTTTGTTCAAATATTTCTTTAGATATTTGGTCAAACGATTCTTCTAATTCAGTTAGAAGCTGTGTACGTCGTTTGAATTTTTCATATAATTGTAACGTTGCTTCGTAATTTTCTAATATCGTTTCTGTACGTCTTATATTATCATAAACTGCCTGCCTAGATATATCATGTGTATCAGATATTTCACCTAAGGAATAATCTTCTATATAATATAAATCCATGTACATACGTTGTTTCGGTGTTAATAATACTCGGTAAAAATCTAATAAATTATTAATTCGTGTTGTTTTTTCTAACATCCAAACACCTCTTTTCCCCAAAAGCATCCTAGCCTAGGAATCAACCTATTACCCTTCCGTATCTTCTTCCAATATATCAGCAAACAAACCATATACAAATGCATGTGGATCAAATTTCTGTAAGTCTTCTACTTGCTCACCTAAACCAACATATTTTACAGGTATGTTGAGTTCATTACGAATCGCTAACACAATACCACCTTTTGCGGTTCCATCAAGTTTTGTTAGCACAATACCTGATACATCTGTTGCTTCACTGAAGATTTTAGCTTGGCTTAAAGCATTTTGCCCAGTTGTTGCATCCAACACCAGTAAAACTTCATGAGGTGCATTAGGTACTTCTCTTGCAATCACACGTTTAATTTTTTCTAATTCGTTCATAAGATTAACTTTATTTTGTAGACGCCCCGCTGTATCACAAATCAACACATCGGCTTTTCTACTACGAGCCGCTTTTAAAGCATCAAAAATGACTGCTGCTGGGTCACTTCCTTCCTGATGTTTAATCACATCAACGCCTGCTCGTTCGCCCCAAACATCCAGTTGCTCAATTGCACCTGCTCTAAATGTATCGCCAGCAGCAAGCATAACATTTTTGCCTTCTTCTTTTAATTGATTAGCTAACTTACCAATTGAAGTCGTTTTACCAACACCATTCACACCAACAACGAGCATAACGGTTAATTCATCTGTCTGTATATTTAATCCTGTATCTTCTTCTGTTTCACCTTGATAAATTTCAACCAATTTCTCTGAAATTACTTCTTGCATTTCTTTCGTATCTTTTATATTTTGTCTTTTGACTTCCATTTTTAACTCATCAATTAAATCCATTACAGTCATGACACCCACATCTGCTGTAATTAAAATTTCTTCAAGATCATCGAAAAAATCCTCATCTACTTTGCGGTAACGGGCGATAAGATCATTAATTCTTCCCGTAAATGACTGTCTTGTTTTCTTCATACCTTTTGTATATTTGTCAGATACTTCTTCTTGTTGATCAGTTTGTGTAAACTTTTCTTTTAATTTTTTGATAAAGCTCATATCTTCACTCCTCTTTAATCTTGTGAAATCAGTTCTTTTTTATCATCTAAACGAACTGAGACAAGTCGTGAGACACCAGACTCTTGCATCGTCACGCCATATAAAACATCTGCTTCTTCCATTGTACCTTTTCGATGTGTGATCACAATAAATTGTGTTTCATTTGCATATTGATGTAAGAAACGAGCAAATCTTTGAACATTCGCTTCATCTAATGCGGCCTCCACCTCGTCTAATATACAGAAAGGCACGGGACGGACGCGTAAAATGGCAAATAATAGGGCAATTGCGGTCAATGCCTTTTCCCCACCTGATAGAAGACTTAAATGTTTTAATTTTTTCCCCGGAGGCTCAGCAATAATATCAATTCCGGTTTCTAACAATGCTTCGGGATCCGTCATACGGAGTTCGGCGTATCCTCCACCGAATAACTCTTTAAACACATGGTTAAATTGCTTTTGAATTGCTAAAAAGGTTTCTTCAAATCGTTTTTCCATTTCTTCATCCATTTCAGCAATGACCTGATGTAACGTTTCTTTCGCCGCTAATAGATCTGATTGTTGCTCACTTAGAAAAGCATACCTTTCATAAATGTGTTCAAACTCTTCAATCGCAGCTACATTTACATTCCCTAAATTTTCAATAGATTGTTTTAATCCTGTCACTGCTTGTCGAGATTGTGTAATATTAGACGACTTTTTATAGTCTTGACACGCTTTCTCATACGTAATCGTATATTCAGCTTGTAAAGCTTCTAACGCGTTATGTAGGGAAACTTCTAAGCGATTCGCCTCAATCTCTTTAGCCTGCATCATTTTATTAAATTCATTTAATTGTTTCACTTCTTGTTTATACTCTCTATTTTGCGTATCAACTTCTTTAGTACTCGCTAATCTTTCTTCTCTTTGTTTCGCAATTGTTTCGGTTAAGAATACGCGATGATTTTCTTTTTCTGCCATTTCCATCGTTAATTGTACTTGAACATTTTTAGTGTTTTCCAATTCAACAATATGCTGTAATTCCTCGTCAATTTCTTTCTCTTGTTTATGCAATTCTTCTAAATCGTTTGTCAATCTACTGTTTTCTTTTTGTCCTCTATTAATCCGTTCCGTTAAACGAGTTAAATTCAGCTCAAGATGATGAAGTTTCTTTTTGGATGTTTCCATATGTTGAGAATAATTGGATTGTTTATTTGTCTCGTCGTCTATTTGCTGATTTAGCTGTTTAAGTTCTTTTTGTAAATGCTTCTGGATATCTTTCAGTTCTTTCATTTTATCAATACAGTCGACGAATTCCTCATGAAGTGCACGTTCTTCTAACTCATAGCTTCTTCGTTCCTGTTGTATCAGTTCATACTCTTTATCAATTTGTTGTAGGGTAGCTAAATCTTCCTCATACTGCTGGTTAATCGAATTAAAATGTAATTGTATCTGTTGAATTTGCTCTTCAATTCGTTCCTCAGTTTTTTTCTTATCCTGGACCAATTCTTGAAATTGTTGTTCTTTCTCACGCAATTGTTTCAATACATCACTTAGTTGATGAAGCTCTTGCTCTCTAGTGAATAATGATTGCTGTTTCTTTTTTATTGCGCCACCTGTCATCGCACCACCAGGATTTACCACATCACCTTCTAATGTAACAATCCGATATTTGTTCTTGATAACTTTTGCGATATCAGTTGCAGCTTTTAAATCCTTTGCAACAATGATATTCCCCATAAGATGGTGCATGATATTCGTGTATTTAGGCTGATATGAAATAATATTTGCGGCAATACCAATAAAACCGTCCTGTGATTCAATTTGTTCTAACACACGAGTTGGTATCGTTCGTGCCTGTATCGTTGTGATAGGTAAAAAAGTGGCTCTACCTAGTTTTCGATCTTTTAACCACTGAATAGCTTTTCGAGCAGAATGTTCATTCTCTGTCACAATATGTTGTGAGCTTCCACCTAAAGCAGTCTCAATAGCAGGTAAATATGGTTTAGGTATGTCAATTAATTGTATAACCGCACCTTGTATAGATTGTAATTTATTTGTATTACTCGCTTTTAAAATATGCCGAGCTCCTGTATAAAACCCTTGAAAATCCGTTTTCATTTCATATAGCATTTCATAACGTGATTTTGTTTTGGCAAGTTCTCTTGCTGTCATGTTATATTGTTCCACGGCTTTATTTAAGGCCATCGTGTTATCATGTTTTTTTGCTTCATACTGCTTTAAAACTTCTTTTTGATCTGTCAATTCTTTCGTTTGTAATTCAATCTCATTCTGTTTTTCTTGTTTTTTAACAGTCAGATTCTGTAAAGGCGCTTGTGTATGACGCAATTTTTCTTGAATTCGTGTTTCTTTTTCAGTTAATTGATTTTTTTGCTGTTCTATAGATTGTAAGGCATTATTATTGGCTGCTTGCTTATTTAATACTTCAATATATTCTGCTTTTAAATCCTCAATTGTCGAAGCAAGTTGATTAGGATCTTCAGCAATGATTTGCTGCAAAGTAGACTTTTCTTGTTGTAAACCCTGCTCTTCTTGTATCAATTCTTCAAGC
>DVIO01000146.1 GCA_018711205.1 Candidatus Avamphibacillus intestinigallinarum
GCATTGCAACAGGCTGATTTTGATACACTGGTTGCGATTGACGAAATTGGCGAAAAAATGGCTGACTCTGTGGAGAAATACTTCGAGGAAGATAAGGTCATTTCTTTATTAGAAGAATTTAAACAGCTTGATTTGAACATGCAGTATAGAGGTCCACGTCAGCAAGATATCGAAACAGATAGTGTCTTTTCTGGAAAAACAGTTGTATTAACTGGAAAGTTATATGAAATGACACGTAAAGAAGCGAAAACATTGATTGAATCGCTAGGTGGCAAAGTAACAGGCAGTGTCAGTAAAAATACAGACATGGTTATTGCTGGAGAAGATGCAGGTTCAAAATATGAAAAAGCACAAGAACTAGGTGTTGAGATTTGGGATGAAACACAACTCATCGAAGTCCGAGATCGCGAAGGGACAGAAGCATAATGAAAAAGTTTAGTAAAACAGGCTTCATCACACTTATCATTTTTGTATTAATGGTTGGTTGTGCACCGAATTCAAAAGATGAAGTGGTGAAAGACGATAAAGGCAATACGAAAAAAGAAGAACCTTCCATCGTTCCAAACTATCAGCTTTCTGATGATGATTACAAAACAATTCTACCGTTTAAACCGAGTGAAGCACGTGGTATCATTACAGATCAGTTAGCCAATCGTTTAGATGTAGATGAAATTGAAGAAGGTTTAAAACGACATTCTAAACAAGTCTATGATCCGAAAGATTACTATTTTGAAGAAGGTCAATATTTAACGAAAGATATGGTATATGATTGGCTTGACCGTAAAGAAAAAGGAAATAAAGGATTAAACCCAGAAATTAAAACAAGTGAAAAAGATGGTAAAAAGAAAGTGAAAATAGCCGAAGAAGAGAATCCACGTTATTTATCACATATTTTAGAACAAGATTATTTACGTAAGAAAAAAGATGATTCAGTTGAACTTGCAGGGGTTTCGATTGGCTTGGCAATGAAATCTGTGTACCGTTATCAAACGGAAACAGGTGGGCCTTACTACTATAAAAAGATTTCTAAAAAAGAGATGCAAGCTCAAGGTGAGCAAATTGCTCAAAAAATTGTCAATCGTATGCGTGACGTTAAAGAATTAAAAAACGTTCCAATCTTTGTCATGCTTTATCGTGAAGAAGAACAAAGTTCACCTGTTCCAGGGAATTTTGTATCGAAGGCATATGTCGATAAAGGGGAACAAAAACTAGGCAAATGGGAAAACCTTAACGAAGAATATATTTTATTCCCATCAGATCGAGCGAAAAAGAACAATTTTGAAGACTACGAAACAGTGAAGACCTTTGGGGAAGATGTAAGTCATTACTTCCCGAATTATGTAGGGATTATTGGAGAAGGCTTTTATATTAATAAAGAGCTCCAACAATTGAAAATCGAAATACCGATTGAATTTTACGGCAAAAGTGAAGTCGTCGGCTTTACGCAATATGCCTACGGGCTGATTAAAGATAAGTTTCCGAACCATTACGATATTGAAGTCCAAGTTACTTCGAATCAGAAATTAGAAAGTTTAATCACGCGTAAAAAAGGTGAAAAAGATCCAACTGTTCATATTTTAGATTAAGACACGAAACAAACAAACTCAGAACCTGCTCACTGAAAGCAGGTTCTGAGTTTTTCATAGCAGCTAATACAGTGTGTATCTGAAGTTGAACAGCTTGCTTGGGAAGTTAAACATAGTTTAGGAAAAGTTAAACGACATGCGCAATGGTTAAACAAGGCTTACTCAAAGTTGAAAGAGATTCTAGTAAGGTGAAACAAGCAGCTTAAAAACTTAAACGATAGCGAGAAAAACTTGAGAGAAATTCTTTTTACATGAACAATGCATACGCGAAGCTAAATAGCAGATGTGTTATTCAAGCAGCAAAACCTGGAAAGGTGGAGAGAGATCTTTGACGAAAAAAGCTTGGTTGATTATCATTTTATGTATCGTTTCCATTCCGTTAATGGGATGTAAACTTATGCAGGGCAAAGCTTTTATAAATGATCAAAAAACAATTGAACAGGCACATAAAATGGTCCAAGAGGAAGCGGAAAGAAAATATGGCATTACTGTAAAACCGTCAACTGTTAATTTTAGGAGACACGGTAAAGTCACAAACTATGATGAAATTTATGTTTCTTATGAGACAGTAGAAGAACCAGTTTTTTATGGTAGAGCATTTGTGAATGTCGATCGCAAGAAGCGAACATGGAGGTTATCCGAAGTGAACGAGCTCGGGATGAAATATTCAGATAGCACGGGGAGCTTGGGACATGCTCTGTATAAAGATTTACATAAAAAGAAATATAGTATGATTACGAACGAGATCAACGAATATTTATCTGAAAATCCAGAATTTGTGTGGGATAAAGAAGGACCATCGCTACAATTTTTTGTTAATGAGCCAGAACGGGAGCATATTGAGGAGCTCTTTATACTATATGGAGCGGGAGAATTCGAACATTTAACGCCCACTGAAGCAACCGAGTATATGGAGAAAATAGAACCAAGCAACCCCAAATATGCTACAACGATAGGGGTAAGGTTGGACTACAAGGGAGAGATGAATCATTCAAAAATGGAAGAACTCGTTAATGTAATTGAAGACATAGAAGAAATTCACACACTGCCAGGAAGTACACTAGACATCCGAGTAGAAGGAGATACATTCGATGAGACAGAAGAGCCGATATATAATATCAATTCAGATGGTGAACCAAATGGAATATATTTTAAGAAAATTGAATTAAAGCAAAAGTGAAGCAACTTATGCAATTTCTTTTAAAACAACATTATCGTCCGGATAATCTAACGAACTGAGGAAAATGTATTTCGGAATTTTTAAATGGAGCAATTTGCGCGCTACAATAGTTGCTTAAACACATGAAGTTCTGCTATTATTTAATGTATTGTGATAAAATTTTATAGGTAATTCTGACAATAAATAAAATGACATGAAACCTAGCTAAATGAATCGTGGAGGTGCCTGACATGGCAGAGATTTCTAAAGAAGAAGTAAAGCGTGTAGCTGAGCTTGCACGTCTTGAAGTGACAGATGATGAATGTGAACAGTATCGTGAACATTTGAGCGGCATTATTTCTTACTTCGAAAAGTTAAATGAATTAAATACTGAAGGCGTAGAACCGACAACACATGTACTTGATTTGAAAAATGTGTTTAGTTCAGATGAGCCAAAACATACGATTACGCGTGAAGAAGCATTTGAAAATGCACCAGATCATGAAGATGGCTATTTCCGTGTACCATCAATTATGGATTAAGGAGGGACAAAGATATGTCTTTATTAAATCATTCAATTAGAGAACTTGAAGAGAAACTACATAATAATGAAATTACAGTTGAAGATTTGGTACAAGCTTCATATGACCAAATTGAAGCGGTTGATGGCGAAGTCAATGCCTTCATCACATTAAACAAAGAACGTGCACTTGAAAAAGCAAGAGAACTGGATAAATCTGGTGATAAATCAGCAGCATTATTCGGTATCCCAGCTGGTATTAAAGACAATATTATGACGGATAAATTACGTACAACTTGTGCGAGTCAATTTTTACGTAATTTTAATGATCCATTGTACGATGCAACAGTTGTTTCAAAACTTGATGAAGCTAAAGCTGTGAATATCGGAAAATTAAACATGGACGAATTTGCAATGGGCTCTACAAGTGAAAACTCAACATATGGCAAGATTACAAATCCATGGAACAAAGATTATGTTCCTGGTGGCTCAAGTGGTGGTTCAGCTGCAGCCGTTTCAGCAGGGGAAGTTGTATTCTCGCTCGGTACAGATACGGGTGGATCTATTCGTCAACCAGCGGCATTTTGTGGCGTTGTCGGTATGAAACCAACATATGGTCTTGTCTCTCGTTATGGTGTGGTTGCATTCGCATCTTCACTTGATCAAGTTGGGGCATTAACCAATTCTGTTGAAGATAATGCACGTGTTCTAGAAGTCATTGCAGGTGGCGACCCGATGGATGCGACTTGTGTAAAACAAGAAGTACCGACCTACACTGAAGCTTTAACAAAAGATGTGAAAGGTCTAAAAATCGCTGTACCAAAAGAATATATTGGTGAAGGTGTAGACCCAGAAATTAAAGAGTCCGTAATGGAAGCACTAAAAGTATATGAATCTCTTGGGGCAACATGGGAAGAAGTGAGTTTGCCACACTCACAATATGCTGTAGCAGCTTACTACCTGATCTCATCTTCAGAAGCATCAGCGAACCTAGCACGTTTTGATGGTGTACGTTACGGTGTTCGTTCAGAGAATACGACAGACATGGCCGATATGTATACAAAATCTCGTAGCGAAGGCTTCGGTGAAGAAGTGAAAAACAGAATTATGCTTGGAACATTTGCATTAAGTTCTGGTTATTATGATGCGTATTATAAAAAAGCACAACAAGCTCGTACATTAATCAAAAACGATTTCGATAAAATCTTTGAAGATTATGATGTAATTGTTGGTCCAACAACACCGACTACAGCTTATAAAGTCGGTGAAGTGATTGATGAGCCGATGACAATGTATGCAAATGACATCTTAACGGTTCCGGTAAACCTTGCTGGTACACCGGCGATTTCAGTACCGTGTGGTTTCTCAAGTGAAGGATTACCAATTGGTTTACAAGTGATTGGTAAGCACTTTGACGAATCAACCGTTTACCGAACTGCACATGCATTTGAGCAAGCTACTGAACATCATAAAAAGCGCCCAACTGTAGGAGGTGCCAAATAATGAACTTTGAAACAATCATTGGCCTTGAGGTCCACGTAGAATTAAAAACACAATCAAAAATCTTTAGCCCGAGTCCAAACCATTTTGGTGCGGAACCGAACGCTAACATTCATGCGATTGATCTGGGTTATCCGGGCACATTGCCAACAATTAACGAAGAAGCAGTTAATTATGCAATGAAAGCAGCGATGGCATTAAACTGTGAAATCGCAACACATACAAAATTTGACCGTAAAAATTATTTCTATCCAGATAACCCGAAAGCATATCAAATCTCTCAATTTGATCAACCGATTGGGGAACACGGATATATTGATATTGAAGTAGAAGGCAAGAAAAAACGTATTGGTATTACACGTATCCATATGGAAGAAGATGCGGGTAAATTAACACATGGTGATGCAGGACATTCACTTGTCGACTTTAACCGTCAAGGTACACCATTAATTGAAATTGTTTCAGAACCAGATATTCGTACGCCTGAAGAAGCGTACGCTTACTTAGAAAAATTAAAAAACATTATTCAATATACAGGTGTTTCTGATTGTCGTATGGAAGAAGGGTCACTACGTTGTGATGCGAATATTTCACTTCGTCCATATGGTCAAGAAGAATTCGGTACGAAAGCTGAGCTTAAAAACTTAAACTCATTCGCTTATGTCAGAAGTGGTTTAGAGTATGAAGAAAAACGTCAAGCAAAAGTATTATCATCTGGTGGCGTGATTGAACAAGAAACACTTCGTTATGACGAAAAAACGAAGAAAACGATTTTAATGCGTGTGAAAGAGGGAGCAGACGATTATCGTTACTTCCCTGAGCCAGATCTTGTACCTATGTACATTGATGATGCTTGGAAAGAACGAATTCGTAAAGAAATTCCAGAGTTGCCTGATGCCCGAAAAGCGCGTTACGTAAAAGAGCTGGGACTATCAGAATATGATGCTGGTGTGTTAACAAGCTCTAAAGAAATGGCAGATTTCTTTGAAGAAACAACGAGTCACGGAGCAGATTTAAAACAAGCTGCGAACTGGCTAATGGGTGACGTTGCTGCTTATATGAATAAGCATTTAAAAGAATTGCATGAGCTGGCAATAGAACCAGAAGCACTTGCAAAAATGATTAAACTAATTGAAGACGGTACAATCTCTTCTAAAATCGCTAAAAAACTTTTCGCAGAGCTTGTTGAAAATGGTGGCGATCCAGAGAAGATTGTGAAAGAAAAAGGTATGGTTCAAATATCAGACGAAGGTCAATTAACAGAGATTATTACTGGTATTCTTGATGAAAATGAACAATCGGTCCTTGATTATAAGGATGGGAAAGAACGTGCACTTGGTTTCTTAGTAGGTCAAGTGATGAAAGCGACAAAAGGTCAAGCAAACCCACCGATGGTTAATAAAATCTTGAAACAAGAAATTGATAAACGTTAAGTATATGTTCCGTCATGATTAAACTACTGCCATACAATGGCAGTAGTTTATCTTTCGTTGTATCAGCTTAAGTAAAAATGATGTATATATAAAATAATGAATTTGTGATGATTAAGTCATGGGAGGGTGTTTAATGAAAAAGGCCCGTATTATTTATAATCCAACTTCTGGACGAGAAGTGTTTAAAAAGGAATTACCAACAGTATTACAAATGTTTGAGCAAGCCGGCTATGAAACCTCGACACACGCAACAACGTGTGCAGGTGATGCGACGAAGGCTGCAAATGATGCAACTGAGCGTGAATTTGACGTGATTGTTGCTGTTGGTGGAGATGGTACGATTAACGAAGTCATTAATGGGATGGCTGATCACGAGAAAAGACCTCGTCTCGGCATTATCCCCCAAGGAACGACGAATGATTTCGCACGTGCCCTTGGCATCCCCCGTGATGTAAAAAAAGCTGCAAATATTATTTTAAATGATACTTCAATGCTTTTGGATATCGGGAAATTAAATGATCAGTATTTTATGAATATAGCTGGTGGTGGACGCCTAACCGAACTTACATATGAGGTTCCTAGTAAGTTGAAAACGATGCTAGGTCAGTTTGCGTATTATGTTAAAGGTATTGAAATGCTCCCAACTTTAAAACCAATCCGCACAAAAATTGAACTTGATGATGAAATCATTGAGGATGATATTATGCTCTTTTTAGTAGCAAATACGAATTCTGTCGGAGGTTTTGAAAAGCTTGCACCTGATGCAAAGATGAATGACGGTTATTTTGAAGTGATTATTTTAACGAAAACGAATTTAGCTGAGTTTATTGGTATTGCGACAAGAGCTTTGCGCGGGGCACATTTGGGCATGAAACAGCTTGTCTATAAAAAATCTCGTTATGTTAAAGTAACTGCAGATGACAAAATGCAGTTAAACATAGATGGAGAATATGGTGGCATATTACCAGGCGAATTCCGAAGCTTACAACAGCATATAGAATTTTTTGTCCCAACTGAATTTAAAGAAAAAGAAGATTGCTAAAGTAGCAGTCTTTTTTTGCTGAATAGAGGAGGGAGAATTAAAAATGATTGCACAATCATTTGATGCTTTTTTGTTTGATTTAGATGGCGTTGTATATGTAGGTGAACAAGCTCTTACAGGTGCACCCGAAGCATTGAAAAAATTACGCCAAATGAATAAGATAATTCGTTTCGTAACCAATAATCCATGTACAACAAGAGAAAAGGTTAAAGAAAAATTAGCAAGACTCAATATCGAAGCAAATGTTGATGAGGTTGTTACAGCTAGCTCGGCAACTGCTGAATATTTGTTTAAGAAAAACATTACAAATGCTTATATATTAGGTGATGAACACCTAAAAAGTGAGTGTGAAAGATATGACATTATACATACAGAATCTTGTGCAGAGGCTGTAGTTGTCGGTTGGGACGGAAAGGTTACTTTTAATGAAATAGCTACAGTATCACGTCTTATTCGAAACGGTGCTTATTTTATCGCAACGAATGAAGACAAAACCTTCCCAATGCCTGACGGTCCAGCACCAGCAACTGGGACGATTGTTCGTGCGATTGAGACAGCATCAGAAAAACGGGCTATTATCATTGGTAAGCCATATGCAGCGATGTTTCAGACAGCAATGAATGGGATTCATAAACATCAAAAAGCAATTATGATTGGAGATACTCCAACAACGGATATTTTAGGAGCACATCAATTTGGAATTCCTGCAATTTTAATTGGGAATGAGAGTAATGATTTCCAGAACGTTCAAGACATATTAGAAAAGCCAGATGTTACGATTCCAAACTTAACTGAATTATTCAATGCTTCTATCAACATGATTTAAATAACCACAGGTGGATAAGCTATGTTTTGAAATGGTATAATAATGAAAATGAATCGGAAATAGAGGGAGTACATAATGGCAAAACGAGAAATCCCCGTAAAGAAAAATGAAATGATCACTTTAACATTTGAAGATTTGACCCATGAAGGAAATGGTGTGGGCAAAATAAATGGATATCCGTTATTCGTTCAGGGTGGATTACCAGGAGAAGAAGCCGAAGTTAAAGTTGTGAAAGCGAATAAAAATTTCGGCTTCGGTCGACTGATGAATGTGAAAACAAAAAGTCCTGAACGTGTAGACCCTCCATGTGATGTGTATTACAAATGTGGTGGCTGTCAATTACAACATATGAGTTATGACCTGCAACTTGAAATGAAACGCAACCAAGTGAAAAGTGTGATGAAAAAAGTTGCTCATTTGGAGCATGTTCCAGTGCATCCAACACTGGGAATGGAAGACCCTTGGCGATATCGAAATAAAGTACAGATACCAGTAGGAGAAAAAGATGGTGAATTGATTACTGGTTTTTATCAAAAGCGGAGTCATCGGATTATAGATGATATGGATACATGTATCATCCAGGATGAAGTGAATGACGATATGGTTGATGTTGTTCGTGAGATCGCCACAAAACTTGGTATCACAGCATATGATGAGAAAAAGGACCGTGGAACATTACGTCATATTGTCGTGAGAACAGGTGAACGAACTGGGGAGACAATGGTTGTCCTGATTACACGTACGGAAAAACTGCCTTATCAACAACAACTCATTGATGAAATTACAAAACATCATCCACATGTGAAGTCGATTGTGCATAACATCAATAAACAAAAAACAAACGTCATCTTTGGCAATAAAACAAAAGTAATTTGGGGAGAACCTTATATTCACGATACAATCGGTGACATTACCTTTGGCATTTCAGCACGTTCGTTTTATCAAGTGAATCCAAAGCAAACAGATGTCTTGTATGAAAAAGCATTAGAATATGCCCAACTCGAACCAGATGATGTTGTTGTGGATGCATATTGTGGTATTGGAACGATTTCATTATTCCTTGCCCAAAAAGCGAAAAAAGTATATGGCGTTGAAATTGTGCCAGAGGCGATTGCAGATGCAAAAGACAATGCAAAAATAAACAACATTACCAATGCTGAATTTTTCGTGGGGGAAGCGGAAAAAGTGATGGATTGGTGGAAAGTCCAAGGATTAAAACCAGACGTTGTCGTAGTCGATCCCCCAAGAAAAGGCTGTGACGTTGATTTCTTGGATGCAACGATTAACATGCAACCAAAGCGGATTGTATATGTATCTTGTAATCCATCTACACTCGCTAGAGATTTACGCATCTTAGAAGATGGTGGCTATGAAACGAAAGAAGTTCAACCTGTGGACATGTTTCCACAGACGACACATGTGGAGTGTGTGGCGTGGATGTCTAGGGAGTAAGCATATAAACAATTGAAGTATTGATAGAGCAGGATTTATAGGGTTTCACTTCCGTTTGTTTTATACGAATAAACGGAAGTGAAACCCTTTTTGTTATTGGGGTTAGGAATGCTAAAATTTTAGAAATATAATTCGTATTTACCTGAAAATCGAATGGAATAAGGCTAAAAAGGGAAAATAAAATTATAGGTGGTAAAAGTTCAGTGATTTAAATAGATTAATTAAAAATTCGATCTAGATATGTTGCTTTGGAGAGTGGGGATATTTTGGGGTATGATAAATTTAAAAATAAAGTATGTAATTACTATAGTACATACCAAAA